>JAQBNN010000285.1 GCA_028288505.1 Segetibacter sp.
AAAACAACGGGTAAATCTTTTTTTGATTTTGTAACCAGGTTTAAAAAAATCTCATCGGCGTGCTGGTGCAACTTCACCAACGGATAAAGATGAGTCTGGTAAAATATCCTTCCCGATAATGTAAGGATGGTAGAAATATTTTTTCCTATCAACTCATCCTCTTCATATTCAAGAAGCCTTTTGCAATAAGGGTTTGCGGTTATCACTACACCTTCTTCAGTGCACGAAAAAATGCCGCAAGATGCTTGTATTAATAGATCTTCGTTCTCATCTACCATTGCTAATTAGCATTAGTAAGATAATCACTGATCAAATCGATTGTTTCTCCTGGCGCACTCATATGTGGACAGTGCCCTGTTGCTTTCATTATTTTAAGTGTGCTGCCCTTAATTTGTTGTTGTAGGTAGCTCCCAACTTCTAACGGTGCAATAAGATCATCAGAACATTGAAGTATAAGGGTTGGAATATTTATTTTAGACAGATCCTCCCTGTTATCCGAGAGAAAAGTAACTTCTGCAAATTGCATTGCAATAATAGGATCTGTAGAACAAAAACTTTCAGCCAACTCTTCTCCCAATTCAGGCCTGTCTGGGTTTTTCATTATTGCAGGTGCTAAAAAGTTAGCCCAGCCTATATAGTTCTTATCCATTGTTTCCAATAACTCCTCTATGTCTTTTTTTTCAAATCCGCCAACATAGGAAGGCGCTTCATTAATATACCGCGCAGAAGGGCCAATAAAAATCATTTTACTAAATCTGTTGGGTTGTTTAATGGAGGCAAGTAAACCAATCATACAACTAACAGAGTGACCAACAAAAATGATGTTGTTCAAATCTAGTGCGGCTACAATATCTAGTATGTCTTTAGCATATCCATTTAAGTCATTATACTTTTCGACGTTATAGGCAGTCATATCAGATTTGCCTGAGCCAACATAATCGAACAAAATTATCTTGTATTGTTTCTCAAAAGCTGGAGTTACAAAGCGCCACATATTTAAATCGCAACCAAAACCATGAGCAAATAGCATAGGTTGACCTTCACCAAAAACCAATACATTGTTTCTTGCTAAAATATCCCGCACAACCGTTTGTTTTAGATATGCAAAGTTGTCTTTTTTTTCCGTACGATAAGTTGAAATGCTTAAAAATGAGCGGTTATTCGAGTGTTTTAAGTAGGATGAACACGTTCACTCATTAAAATAGAGCCTTGGATGTTTTGTATCTTTTACCAAAGCCGTCGTTCAAAATAACAATAACAAATTATAGGGCCCTGAACCATAGCGAAAAGCCGGAAAATAGGAGCAAAAAAACCGAAAGCATTTGCTGGCTGTTTTTATAAAGGTTCCTTCTGTCATTAGAAATTCTTTCGTAGCTAATTTGCACTGCTTTGTTTCTTTACTATTTGTATATGTGGTCTTGGAGCTTTCTTCATTTCCTCGCCAAGATAAAAGCTTAAGTGCGGGGGCTGGTTGTAAGCAACATTCTGCCATGCAATGCTTAGCCTGTATTGAGGGTCGTGCATTAGCGTATAAAGGCGGTGTGTTGTAGGAATTACGGTAGTATAAACGCGAAGCTCTTTGGTGCCTGCGCTGAGGATGATCTCTTCACGCCAGTCGCCAAAAAGGTCGGCCACAAGATTCGCACCTCCTCTTTGGTTGCCTCTTTCCCCACCTGAAGGGCTCCAAATGGTGCCTACTTTGTATTTGTTGATGCGGCCACCGCCCATAAGTTCACGGGTCAAATCGCCATCCCACCAAATTGGCCATGAGCCTGTTGGCTCAGGGCCAATTTTTTCTCCTTTCATAGAATGCACCCCCCCGGAGTTCGACCACCACATTTCCGCACCGGGATTATCAGGGTCTATATTTTCTGCAGTACCTCCTCCAACATCTGTGTCAATAGCACCCTTAAAATATACTTCTCCTGTACGGGCACTATAAACTGCCACTCCCGGGCCGGCATCTTTAACATATCCTGAGTCACCTTTTGAATGGTCTTCTATTTCATGAGGGCCAAAAACTTCGAGCCCGGGTTTGGTGAGGTCCAAGTCGCTTACATGCAAAGCATCGCCATGCCGAAAGCCGGTAGAAAATAATCCCTTACCATTATCATCCACCACCATGGCGCCATATACAATTTCGTCCTTACCATCACCGTCAACATCGGCAACGGTAAGGTTATGGTTCCCTTGTCCCGAGAATGGATTTTTACCATCTTTAGTATCAAACACCCAACGAGAAGTGAGTTTACCGTTTCTGTAATCCCACGCTGCGAGTACTGTTCTGCCGTAATAGCCCCGACACATCACTACACTCGGCAGCTTACCGTCCAGGTAAGCTGCACACGCAAGAAAACGGTCTACCCGGTTTCCGGTGTTGTCGTTGCCGCCATTACCCCCGGGTCCACCCCAGCCATCGGTAGGGTAACGATTTGGGATATAATCAGTAGTGGCCATGGCAGCGCCGGTTTCTCCGTTAAATATGGTAAAGAACTCTGGTCCACTTAGTACCTTGCCCAGTGTTCGGGTCTCTTTACTTCTATAATCTTTAGTTGAATCACCAATTACTTTTCCCTTCCCGTCAATCGTTCCGTCAGCGGTTTTCATAGCAACTTCGGCTTTGCCGTCGCCATCCATATCGATTACGATAAACTGTGTGTAGTGTTCCCCCTCGCGGATGTTCCTGCCAAGGCTGATGCTCCACAATAGCTTTCCGTTTAGCTTGTACGCCTGGAGAACGGGTATGTCTGTTACGCCATTAAAAGAGTTGTCAAGACCTTTACCCACCTGGTGAAGTATAATTTCATACTCGCCATCGCCATCAAGATCACCAGTAGAAGCATCGTGCGGCCTATAACCTGTTGCCGTTTGTAGTGGGATGGAAAGGTATTGACGCACCGGCGCATTGGCTGGGATGATGAAGGGCTTGCTGCCGCTCGTTTCCTTACCGCTGACAACCGCTTTAACCGTATAGGTATTGCTTTGGGTTGAATCGGACTTTGTATCAATAAAGTTGGTGCCTTTCGTTAATGGCTGTCCATTCAACTTTACAGCTTTGCCGCTGCCGGTTGCACGATAAACGTTGAAAGCCAAATTCTCGGGCTCCGTACCCAACAGTCGCCAGCTAATAAAAACAGAATCTGCGGCATGGCGAACAGCTACTACCCCTCGGTCAAGGTTCTCCATGCGGCGTTGGGCCTGGAGTGATGTAGTTAGCAAAAGTGCGAGTAGATAAATAAGTTGTTTTTTCATTTTTTATTCGTTCGAAGGTGAGTGGACCTTTTCTTCGTTTTTGTTAAGAGCTAAAGTGGTAGAAGTTAATTTATGAACTAACATACAACTCACCAATATTTTCAT
The DNA here is from genome assembly GCA_028288505.1 of Segetibacter sp. Taxonomy (GTDB): domain Bacteria; phylum Bacteroidota; class Bacteroidia; order Chitinophagales; family Chitinophagaceae; genus Segetibacter. The sequence goes on from JAQBNN010000285.1 coordinate 3,358, forward strand.
TTTTTACACTTACGGTAATTTTACTACCGGTTGGCTTATCGTGAAGGATCTGATTTGTGAACCAAATTCTGTTTGTGCACCTGCTTAATATTCGTGCGATGTAAAAACTACTATGGCGTATTTGTTTTTAGCCCGACACTCCGAGTGGCTCATATAACGTCGCTGTTAGAATACAAGATCTATCCTAAAGTTAGAATATCTTCCAGATCCTTTCACGATTTCTCTAAAGTTATATGAGCGTAAGCGAGTATAATACGAGAAGGAACACTATAAGGAGAATTCAATACCGATATAAAAGATTTAATTGGAGATGTATTATAGCACAAAAGAAATGGTAGTGGCAGGATATAAACACCTGAACTAATACTTTTCTAAATAAAAAAAATGAGATGTCAATTACAAACGAATCAGAATTGGTTGGAATGAAGAAAGCAAGTGAAGCAGTTGCTCTCACTTTAAAAGAGATGAGAGAATTTGCTAAACCGGGTATGACCACAAAGGAATTAGATAACTATGGCGGACGCGTTCTTAATGACTTAGGAGCTAAATCAGCGCCCCGCTTAACCTATGGTTTTCCTGGTTGGACTTGCATAAGTGTAAATAAAGAATTTTGTCACGGCATACCATCTGACAAGAAAATATTAGGTGAAGCTGATTTAATTAATATTGATGTTTCAGCAGAATTGGACGGCTTTTGGTCCGACAATGGAGGTTCATTTGTTTTAGGAACGGATGTAAACCAACACCAAAAATTAATTGAGGCTTCAAAACAAATTCTACATAAAGCAATTTACAATATAAAAGGTGGGGTTCGTGTTGCTGACATTGGATTGTTAATTGAAACTGAAGCTAAGAAAAGAGGTTACAGAGTGATCAAAAATTTGACTGGTCATGGAATTGGAAGAAGCCTTCACGAAGAACCAAGTGAAATAGCTAATTACAGGGATAGGTTTAACCTTACAAGGTTTAAGAAAAATTCAGTAGTTGCTATTGAGACCTTCATTACAACGACTTCTACATCTGCTGAAACTTTGAAAGACGGTTGGACAATGGTTGGAAACAAGGGCGGCTTTATGGCACAGCACGAACATACAATTGTTGTTACTGATGGTAAACCAATTATATTGACAGCGATGAATGAAATATGGAACTAAATAAAAACGACTAGCATTAAAGAACACTATCTTTAGACAAATGCATTACATGTTGTAATGTTATAAAATTCACATATGCCTATATTAACTATCGTAATTGTATTAATCGTTGTGGGGGTGCTGCTTTGGCTGATCAACAACTATATTCCCATGGATAGCAAGATCAAATCAATCCTAAACATTGTAGTGGTTATTTGCGTGGTAATCTGGTTGCTAAAAGCTTTTGGATTATTAGATTCATTGGGATCTTTGAAAGTATAAGTTTACTATTTTGCTGCAGATAGAGGTGCGCTAAGCATCTTATTAATTTTTGCAAACAACACATTTGTTTTATGGAGACTGCTTACGGCATGCCTCCATAAAAATGAATGTCATGTAAGTTTTATACTTCCAATAACATGGAAAGCAGAGATAAAGAATATCTATTGTAACAACATCACCTCTTCAAGTAAACGGGGTAGCCCGCTTTTATTAATGCGATCGTTGTTCCAGAAACTCATAACGCAACTAACAAACTTTCCTCTCACCGTTTAGGAAGATAGTTTTTGTGCAAGCTTTAGTATTACAATTAAGCATCGTTGTGTCACTCACTTGTACTCTTATATCTTTATTCCACGCTTTAGCATGTATTAAATTATTCTGCTAATACTTTCTCCTTCACCTACCCAACCCGATTGCCGACCAAATACCTCACACCTTCTTGCCACTTAAATACCTGTATTTTACAACACGATTGTTCTAAGACTGGTTTTTATACTTAAGTTCGGGGTGTGCCAAGGAAAGCTAAGTACAAAATGAAAAGTGTGCGTATGTATACAAGGGGTAAGCAACAATGTTCATAAGCCGGCACCGAGAATTTAAGTTAAATAAAATGAAGGTCTTGTTCCTTGTTGTACTGGTGCTAGCCGTATCTAAAAAATCAGCTGCACAAAAAAATGATGTTATTAGTTTAATCCCGTACCCGTGTAATTGTGACGTTATTACGACCAAGCTAGATAGTAATAACACTGTTTCGTATAAGTCTGTTTTATCCTTTTACAACACCAGCAGCGGGAACGAAGAAATTTTTATTAGAGCTCGTAATAATAAAGTTGGCTTTAGCCAACGAAGTTATTATAACAAACAAGGGAAGTTGGAGTCAGTCATCAGTACGAACGACTTCAGTTCAGGTAAGACTGTTTTTAAATATAATAAGGACGTGCTGATTAGCTCGACGGAGTATTCAAACAATAAATTGTTTGAAAAAAAAGTATATAGTTATTCTAAGGACAGTGCCGTGATAATAAGATATAGTACGGATGTTACTAACAAAACACTAATACCAACTGAACGCGAAATCCTGTTCTTTAAAAATGGAAGAATAGATTCTAAACGCCGTTATGATTTTAATTTCCGTATGCTATTGGATAATATAAGATACTCCTACGAGATGAGGGGGGACACGTTAATTAAAACCGAACATGATCTGCTTAGTACATCACTTCAATTTATAGACAGCTTTTTCACTAATAAGCGTTTAATTAAAGTAACTTTTAATAAGAGCGAAGATAACAAGGTGGTCATTAATTATGATAGTTTGACAAGAAGTAAACAGGTAAATCATTTTAAGGACGGAGAGATTTCCAGAATTCAAGAGTATCGACTGTTTGAAAAAAGGTATCTGTTGACTGAAGATGTGTTGACTAAGACTAACGAGGAAATTAGTTTTATATACGATCAAAAGGGGCGTATTAGTAGGATCTTTACCTATTTAAACAAAAAGATGACTTCATTTGAGGAGGTATATTACAAGGATGATAATATAAGACTACCACGGATTGAGGAACAGCTGAAACTAAGTCAAATTCCTTCCAATTCTAAGTAGAACGAAATTATATATTAATCCAACTGTATTAATACTAGCTATTCAGTTCCTAGGAGTTGACTCTTGCAGTAAACAGTGCCATTAAATGTCCCGCCTTTCATAATGGCTTTATAAGCACACATGCAAGACAACTAGACTTTAACCCAGAGAGTTCTAAATCCCTTTTATTGTTCTTGCAATTCTTTTGTAACGAGAACCTTCCAGCCGTTAATTTTGCGGCGATTTAGAAAAAGAAAAGCAGTATTTAAATAATGAGGCAAAGATTAAAGCGGAATTACCACGTAGCAAAAACCATTATATACGAAGAGACGCTTATTGATGTAAAAGAGCATTTATGGACCTTCATAGGATCGTTTTTAGGTATAAGCATTATTGGCTTATTAAACAGTAGGTATTTAAGCGCAACCGATAATATTTTTTTGATTGGCTCTTTTGGTGCTTCATCGGTACTTATATATGGCGTTATCAACAGCCCATTAGCGCAGCCGAGGAATGTTATAGGCGGTCACCTTATTTGCGCATTTACAGGTGTTGTTATTCACCGGCTGATTCCTAACGAGGTGTGGTTGTCGTCATCTCTTTCGGTATCGTTATCTATTGTTTTGATGCAAATTACCAAGACGCTTCATCCACCTGGTGGAGCAACGGCTTTGATAGCAAACATTGGCTCTACTAAAATACAGGCTCTCGGCTTTTACTACGTATTAAGCCCGGTACTTTCGGGTGTTATTGTTTTGATGATTGTAGCTCTTATTTGTAATAATGCGACCTCTCACCGCAGTTATCCTGCTAATAAAGACTGGTTTAAATTTTGGAAGAGAAAGTACCAGCTATCTTACAAATCGAAAAAGCTATTGGTAAGAAAGAACTATGTTGACCGCGATAAGAGTTGATTTTACTTTTTTGGCCCTACACAGTCTCCTTTCAAACTTCTGCAAGTTAGTAGGTAGGTGGGAGTTGCTGAAGTGCGCACAACAGTAAAAGTGTGCGACGCAACGGCTGCATAAAAGGAGTTCCAGGGGCTGGGCCCAAAAAGAATACTACACAAAGGGATATGCAAGATTTCCTTCACATTCACGGATAGCTACGCAATACTTAATGCGAGTTGTAAAAGGTCTTTTTTTATATGAGTGGGGTTTAAAAAATGGTAGCACTTTTACCCTAAGATTCGAGGAAGACGACTTGCCGTTTTAGCTTGTTTGATTTAAGAATAGGAACTATAAGTTGTATCTTCATTTGCCACGAACGGGATATGGGTTTTCAGGATTTGAATATGACCATCATCCACAAATTCTCATGGCGCTTCTCCCAATTTTTACAGCGGCTATACTAGCCCCTTAACAAGTATAAAATATAATATGAAAGCACCGCTTTTTTTACTGTCAGCAACTTTATTTCAAGTGGCGGCTATAGGACAAACTACTTCGCCTGATACAGGCCGGCTAATCCCGGTTACTGTTTCTTATACGACCAGGGATGTTGAATACCATAATTTCCATCATACAGTAAAGTATAAGTCTACTCTTACTGTTCCAACCGGAAGAAGGCGCACCTTTCCTGCTATAGTATTGGTTTCAACCAATGCGTACGAAAACGTGGTACAAAAAATATCAGACGATAGGCGTCTTGAAGCTTTTGCAGGCGAGTTGACAAGGGCAGGCTATATAACATTGCGCATATATGAGAGAAACGGGGTGCCGGTTCAAAATGACTCCTCGTTAATGCCTTTTGATATTGTAAAGGATGTAAATAATAGCGTAGATTACTTAAAGCAGAAAAGAGAAGTAGATAAGAGTAAGCTCGGCATTATTGGTCATAGCGCTGGAGGAACTATTGCTTCAATGATCGCTTCTATTCGCGATGATATAAACTTCGTTGTTATGTTGGGCGCAGCAGGCGAACAAACGACAAAAGTGCTGAGTGACCAAAATAGAGCCTTGCTACTTTCAAAAGGAATTCCTAGTGAAACAATAAATGCTTACATCCCTTTGCTTGAGCAAATGATTTCGGTTTTCAACCAGTATGAACAACTCGGTGTACGTGATTCTATTGTTCGCTTTTTAGACAACTGGATGAATAAAACGCCTCGTAATATAGTTTCAGCTACTACAGGCATTGTTGATGAAAACAAGAAAGAAGAGTTCGTTAATAACTTCGTGAAGACCTATGGAAGCGCATGGACTAGATACCTCTTAAACTATAATCCGGAAACTACTTTACGCGGTACAAATTCAAAGATGCTTGCGCTTATTGGTGAGAAAGATGTGCAAATATTAGCAAGGCCTAATCTTACTGCAATTGATGCAGCGCTTAGAAAAAGTAACTCAACTAAATACGAGGTTAAAGAACTTCCGGGACTTAACCACCTGTTTCAAAAATGTAGGGTATGTACAGTTGAAGAATATAAAGACCTTGATCAAATTTTTTCTCCAATGGCTCTTGAGGTTGTAACGGCTTGGTTAAAAGTTAATGTGAAAGAAGTTAGCACAAAACGTAAGAACAGGTAAGTACACAGCTGAATAGTTAAAAACTACGTGGTGAAATGAAAGTCCTGCGCCTGGTGATAAAGGCTTCCTGCTATCGCAAACGAAATCGTAAAACTAATGCACACACTAAAACCAGTGGCTGAATTTAGAACTTGATTTAATATACTTTGGTATTGCAATACCTTGAACAACAGGGATGAAAAGTTTAAACATTTTACTTTCTTCTGATAAAATATCTAAACAAAAAGAAAGGTTCTTTAGTAGTTTTGCCAAAACCAGGCTTTGCCAATTCCTGTGAATATGTACGACAACTGTAGTTTACTTATTAACACTCTCCCCGATGGCATTCTTATGCTTGACAAGGATGGATATATAAAGTTTATTAATCCAGCCGTTTCCCGGATGACGGGCTATGAAAGCCAAGATCTTTTAAACCGGCACTTATCGGTACTTTACCCAAATACCGATACTACCAAAAGTGAGTATGAACTTTCAGTGGCCCTAAAAAAAGGAATAACCATAGCAGAAGGCTGGAAGATCGGGAAGAATAATTCGAAATTTTGGGCTGAACTTACCTTGTCGGCCAATTTTGAAGAAAAAAATGTGTTGAGAGGGTACAATTGCATTTTGCGTGACATATCAGAAAGAAAGCAATTGGATCTTGACCTGCGCAAGAGCGAAGAGCGATACCGGCTGATGGTGGAAGGGGTGCAGGACTATGGCATTTTTATGCTTGATCCTAAAGGGAATATTCTTACCTGGAATGAAGGTGCAAAGCGAACCAAAGGCTATAACCAGAATGAAATAATTGGTAAACATTTTTCTATTTTCTATACTCTCCAAGATATTGAAGATGGGAAGCCTCCAAGGGAACTGCTTATTGCTTCTACCACCGGTAAGTATGAAGAAGAAGCATGGCGTGTAAAAAAGAACGGTTCTGTATTTTGGGCAAACGTCGTTATCACAGCTCTTTATAACGAAACCAACATACTTGTCGGTTTTTCTAAAGTTACCCGCGATTTAACAGTGCGGAAAGAGAACGAGGAATTGCTGAGACAAAGCGAGGAACGCTATCGCCTGCTTGTAGAACAGGTAACAGATTATGGCATATTTATGCTGGATGAAAAGGGTAGGATAATTAGCTGGAATGAAGGCGCGAAAAAGATAAAAGGTTATGCTGCTGAGGAAATTATTGGCAAGTATTTCTCCATTTTTTACCCTGAAGAAGATATATTAAATGGTAAGCCTGCCTACGAGTTAAAAGTAGCTATGGAAGTAGGTAAATACGAAGAGGAAGGATGGAGAATAAAAAAAGACGGAACCCTCTTTTGGGCAAACGTAGTAATTACTGCCGTTTATAACCACGATAATATACTCATCGGCTTTTCAAAAGTTACCCGCGACCTTACAGAACGTAAGGCATCAGAAAGAGAATTAAGAGATAGCTATGATCGTTACCGTAACCTTGCTGAGGAGCTAAAAATAACAAACAAGTTCCTTTCAAACGCAAACGAAGAATTAGAGCAATTCACCTCTATTGTATCGCACGATTTGCAAGAACCTGTACGTACTATCAGGAGTTTTTTACAGTTAATAGAAATAAAGATGCACGAAGGGCAGGAGGTTGACCTGAAAACCTACATTGCCAAAGCAATTAAGGCATCTAACCGCATGAAAGAGCTTATCCAAAATGTTTTGGATTACTCTCAATTGGCCAAAGTTGAAATAAAAAGAGAACCGGTAAACGTGGAAGAATTGCTTAGCGAAACGCTGCAGAATATAAAAACATCAGCCGATGCAGCTGGGGCAAGTATAGCCGTAGAGAGCGAAGTAGAAACTGTATACGGCGACCGTGTTCAACTGGTTCAGCTTTTGCAAAACCTGGTAAGCAATGCCGTAAAATTTACCAATGGTAATAAGCCCGAAGTGACCATAAAAAGTACCCTTGAAAACGGCCAGGTTAAATTCGCCGTAAGCGATAATGGAATTGGTATTTCTGAAAGTAATGTAACTAAGATATTTGAAATTTTTAGGCGATTAAATAGCCCTAAAGCCTACCCGGGAACCGGTATTGGTTTGGCTATCTGTAAGAAAATTGTCGACAGGCATAAAGGAAAGATCTGGACGGTATCGGAGTTGGGAAAAGGAACTACTTTTTATTTTACTATCAACCAGTAACTTTAAATTATAATGAAGAAGTACAGCATTGTAATTGTAGATAATGATGAAGATGAACTTTTCTTCATGAAAGAAGCCTTCGATACTACCGGCTTGTTTGATATACTCGCACAGTGTGAAAGCGGGGACGAATTGATGGACTGGTTGAACAATAAACCATTTAATTTGCCCGATGTTATTTTATCCGATCTTAACATGCACGGCAAAAACGGTTACGACATTATCCAGGGGGTTAAAGACACTGCTTACTTAGCCCATATTCCTGTTGTAATCACCTCCACTTCGTCTACACAAACCATCATCGATAAATGTATTGCAAAGGGCGCGGCAGCGTATCTTGTAAAGCCTTCAAGCTTTATCGAATACCAGCCCTTTATAAAAAAACTCCATCAACTTATAGAGGAAAAGCAGCTTGTAAGATGAGTTAATGTTTAAAAAAAAGCAATGATGGAACGAGCATAGCACCACCATTAAACATCGTTGTGTCACTCACTTGTACTTACATAACATCATTCATCTGGGCCGGGTATTAATAACTAGGTTAACAAAAAACAGTAACTGGTTGCATTAAGTCTACTTGCATATTTTGTACGATCAAATCATGGTTCTCCTCCTGTTTCAGTAACAATTACATCAAGCACCAATTACGTGCTTTGCGAAGCATGTTCATCAACACCAACCTGAATATTATTCCAACAGGTTCACTTGTGTTTAATGTTGTGATTGTTGAATAAAGTAGTAAAGTAAAAGTGTGCGACGCAACGGCTGCTTAATAGTAATACTAAGGCTAAGTACAAGATTATTCTTTTATAATAACTGCACGCCTTCGGGCAAGGCTTACTTATAACAATCATATATGAGCTTAACCTCGTACCATTTCAGGAGGAAAAGTGATTTTTTTAAAAAAAGCTTTGTTTTTCAAAGTGCTTTCCATACTTTGAGTAGCAAATGGGCTGAAACAAGGGTAATGATAGGTAGCTTAAATAAAACGCGTACATCTCAAATGCTAGACATACAAATAGATAACAATAAAAATAACACTTATGATTTCGCAAAACAAAAGACTTACAAGCATTGTACTCGCAGTACCACTTCTATTACTTATACCATTCTTGGCCATGCAAGTCACGAAGGAAGTGGACTGGTCGTTCGCAGATTTTCTTATTATGGGTGTACTGCTACTTGGCACCGGTTTACTGTGTGAGCTTGTACTGAGAAAGGTAAAAAAGCTTGAGCACCGGTTGGCTCTTTGCGGAGGCATCTTACTAGTACTCTTCCTCGTTTGGGCAGAACTTGCAGTGGGTATCTTCGGTACACCTTTCGCCGGATCGTAACTAGCAAACGTAGCGAAGTGACTAAATTTTATATAACAACAAAGACCTGAGCAGCACAACTACTTTAAGCAAACCCACATGAAATACGGCTGCATTTGCTAGGATTAAATTTAGTGACCAACCAGTTACACGGTGGGGAGCTTGCTTTACTGGAAGGACAAAAGCCGCTTCCCGTTGGCGAGGAAGATAGTCATAGCTATGGCGTTGACGCTGGTATAGGTTTATGTATGGATGAAGAAGCTATGAAAGCCTACAACCCTGCACAACTTGGTGAGATGCAGGAAGGCTTCTACCAGGACATAGCAAGGAAATGGAGAAACATTACCATGGCGATTGGAAGTTTGCGATGTACAATTTTAAAGGTAATACTATAGCAGCTTTTACTACAGGTATCGGCGATGGTCGTTTTGCTTCTTATATAGGTTTTGATGCAGCAGGAAAGCCATGTAAATTAGTTACTGATTTCGGACTTCTAAAGTGGAAGGGAAAGTAAGGGAAGCAATATGAAAATAAGAAATGCGCTGCTATTGTTCTTTCTAGCTTTTTTAGCCTGTAAAAATAAAAGTGATGAGAAGTCGGAAGAGAAATTTGACAAAATAAAATGGGCAACCAAACAGGACAGGGAATATACTTACAGGGATAAGATGCTTGCCGACTTTATGACCAGTTACAAATTGAACGGAGTACCAAAAGATTCCGTTCTAAGCCTGCTTGGGCAACCCCTGCGTAGTGAGAACGGCTACCTTTATTATATAGTAGATCAAAAATTTTTACCCAATACTTATTTCCCTATTTCTACTAAATCATTGGTAATTAAATTAACCAAGGATAGCACTGTAGAATGGAGAAAGATTCATGAATAGGTATGGAGAGGTAGTTCCTCTAAAACGCATAGGAAAAGATGATACCAGGCTAATTGTACAAGAGTGCGACGCAACGATGATGCAAGGAAGTACTGAGGCAGGTTACATAAAAATAAGCTGTAAGAAAAAGCGTGTGATGTAATGGTTAACTAACATAAAAAAAGCTACCTCATGGGTAGCTTTTTAATTAACTATTGTTGCGATAATTTTTAATATGTTATTCCTTCCAACGCAAAGAGGAAGGTGTAGGTAAGGGCAATATCTTTCAGGTAATCGAACCTGCCTGAGGCGCCTCCGTGACCGAACTTCATGTTGGTTTGCAGGAGCAATATGTTCTTATCTGTTTTAGTGGCTATTAACTTTGCTACCCATTTAGCAGGTTCGACATATTGTACCTGGCTATCGTGCAGGCCGGT
>JAQBNN010000152.1 GCA_028288505.1 Segetibacter sp.
AGGGTTGGCACCCACCGCTTGTGAGAGTCTTCCAAAGCGGCCCCTTTTTTCGAAATGAGAATCAATAATAACATCAGGCATGAAGCCAAGACCCGTTATCAATTTTACTTCACCCTTTAGGTGGGCATGGGAAGCATCGCCATGATAGATCATAGTGTTGCTCATCGCCATAGCACCAGCTGATGTTCCTGCAATAAGGAAGTTCTCTGTTTGATACCTCTGCTGTATAATTTGAAGAAAAGCTGTGCCTCCAAAAGTAGCTGTAAGCCTAAGCTGATTACCGCCGCTAAACATGATGGCATCACACTCTTCAACCCGCTTTAGGTATTCTGCATTAAGTGCATCTTTACGGTCGCGAATATGCATTACACCAATGTTAGTGCAACCGATTCGACCAAAGGCCTGCAAATAATTATCACCTACTTCAAAGGGAATGACGGAAGCTGTGGTTACTACTTCAATGCGTGCCCCGGGACCGCCAGCTTCTTTAACTATGCGACGTAATATGCCTAATTCAATAAAGTTGAGGTTACTAAGAGTAAGCATTCCTCTTTCGAGTTCGCTGCCCTTATCTTCTGCGCCACCTATTGCTATTAGCTTTCCTTTAGGAGTTACCATTGTTGAGTTTTTACCGTTTAGCAAATTTAAGACCAATCAGAGGCTTTTATATGAATGCAACGGTAAGCAATCGCAGTTTATTGTTTCTTACAATACATCAAAGTACATAAATCGTTTTCTATTTTGCAAATCTTTAGTTCACATTGTGTGGATAGGGCCAGAGAAATATTTTTTTATACCTTCATCGAAACCCTGCTAAATAATAACATTACAAAAGAACTGCAAGTATGAAGATTGTTGAAATTAAGATACTGAGAGGGCCAAATTATTGGAGCGTTAGGCGCAATAAGTTAATTCAAATGAAACTTGACCTGCAGGAGATGGAGCAAAGACCGTCTAATACAATTGAAGGCTTTCCTGAAAGACTGGAGGCACTTCTTCCTTCCATGCAATCGCATAGGTGCAGCGAAGGTGTTAAAGGTGGCTTTTTTCTAAGAGTAAAAGAAGGTACCTGGATGGGACATGTTATTGAACACATTGCACTCGAACTGCAAACACTTGCGGGGATGAACACTGGCTTTGGCAGAACAAGAGGTACAGGAACCCAGGGAGAATATTATGTAGTCTTCAGCTACATGGAAGAAGATGCCGGCGTTTATGCAGCAAAAGCGGCAGTAAAAATAGTACAGGCATTAGCAGATAATGTTGCTTATGACCTTGAAGTAGACATACAGGAGTTAAGAGAGGTGAGGGAAGATACAAGGCTTGGCCCGAGCACAGGCTCTATTGTTGAAGAAGCAGCAAAGAGAAACATACCATACATCAGGCTCAATAAATCAAGCCTTGTTCAACTTGGTTATGGTGTGCACCAGAAACGAATAAGGGCAACTATTGCAAGTACAACATCAAATATAGCAGTAGACATTGCATGTGATAAAGAAGAGACAAAAAACCTATTGGAAGCCGCAGAGGTTCCTGTTCCTGTTGGTCGCATTGTAAGAGACGAAGAAGAGCTACGCAATGCCATTGCTCGCATTGGTTACCCAATGGTATTGAAGCCTGTTGATGGCAACCACGGCAAAGGTGCCACTACTAATATTACTGAATGGAATCATGCTGTTAAAGCATTGGAAGCAGCGCAGCTTTATAGTCGCAGTGTTATTTGTGAAAGGTTTATAACCGGTTACGATTTTAGATTGTTGGTAATAGCTCATAAATTTGTTTGCGCTGCTTTACGCACCCCTGCAAGTGTAATTGGTGATGGAAAGAACACTATTCAATATCTAATTGATGAAGTGAATAAAGACCCACGTCGTGGATTTGGGCACGAAAAAGTATTAACCCAAATAAAGATTGACGGGTTCACCGATAAGATGTTGGAGGATTTGGGTTATACATTAGAAAGTATTCCGCCAGCAGGCGAACAAGTGCTATTAAAACCAACCGCTAACCTAAGCACAGGCGGCACCAGCACCGATGTAACAGATGAAGTACATCCAGCCAACATTATGATGGCAGAACGAATCTCAAAGATAATCGGCCTCGATATTTGTGGTATTGATATTATGGCTCCAGATCTTAAAGTTCCTATAGGTGAAAATGGTGGAGCCATATTAGAAGTAAACGCAGCCCCAGGTTTTAGAATGCATATTGACCCATCTGAAGGGCTTCCACGCAACGTAGCAGAACCCGTTGTTGAAATGTTGTTTCCTAAAGGAACGAACGGCCGCATTCCAATTATTGCCATCACGGGTACCAATGGTAAAACCACAACCACAAGGCTTACTGCACACATCTGTAAAGCGGCTGGTTACAAAGTTGGCTTCACTACATCCGATGGGGTTTATATACAAAACCAGTTGATGATGACCGGCGATTGTACCGGCCCTGTAAGTGCTCAATTTGTTTTAAAAGATCCTACTGTAGATTTTGCTGTTCTTGAATGTGCAAGAGGTGGCATTTTAAAAAGCGGCCTTGCTTTCCAGCATTGCGACATAGCTATTGTTACCAATGTTAGCGCCGATCATATTGGCTTAGGTGGCATACAGTCGCTCGACCAAATGGCGAGGGTAAAAGCAGTGTTACCAGAAACGGTTTTCCCACATGGCTTTGCCATTTTAAATGCCGATGACGACCTTGTATACGGCATGAGAAAGGGGTTGGATTGCAACGTAGCGTTCTTTAGTATGGATGAAAACAATCCTCGAATAAAAAAACATTGTGCTGATGGTGGCATGGCCGCTGTTTACGAAAACGGTTATGTCTCTCTCTTAAAGGGAACATGGAAAATAAGGGTACTGAAAGTTGCAGAAATACCATTAACCTACGGCGGTAAAGCGGTTCATAATATCATGAATACTTTGCCTGCTGTTTTGGCTACTTATTTGTTTAGAAACATTAAAATTGAAGATATTAAGCTCGCACTTGAAACGTTTATTCCTTCGGCGGCACAAACACCAGGACGGTTAAACTTATTCCAGTTCCGCCATTTTCAATTTCTTATCGACTATGCGCACAACCCTGCAGGCTTACAACTTCTTTGCGACTTTGTATCAAAATTAGACGGTTCACCTAAAGTGGGTATTATATCAGGAACAGGCGATAGGCGCGATGAAGACATACTTGAGTTAGGAAAGATTGCAGGCAAGTACTTCGACGAAATAATCATTCGCCTCGACAAAGATTTACGCGGTCGCCCTGCCAATGAAATTATTCACTTGCTTACGAATGGTATCAATACTACTAAGTCGAAAGATATCCCCACCGATATAATCGAAAATGAAAAAGAAGCTATAATGCATGCTTTCAACAATGCAAAAAAAGGTTCGTTAGTTACTGTTATGACCGACGAGGTTACTGCTATGCTGAATATGCTAAAGGCCTTAAAGGAAAATGAAGACCAGGAAGTAATCGGTTAAAACTAATAGAGCCATAAGATAGTGGTACAAACAAATGAACTCCGATTAATCATCGTTGCGTCGCATTCCGTTCATCTGTTTGTACTACTATTATGCTTTTAGTATGTTATGCTGTATCATTTCTGTGGTCTCCAGCACCCATCAAGAAGCATGATAATTAATATTCGCACCTGATATAAGTTTTTGCATAAGAGACATCATCCGGTTGGAGGCGAAGCGAAGGCATGCTGAAACATGCGAAGCAATATCAGCAACAAGCGGGTGCAGTCACCTTGCAATAACAAACCACGATCTATCACTACTCAAGCACAGGAGGTTCTAGTTATAACTAACCCATCAACAAAACTATGCCCTTCTTATTTGTACAAATACTGCTCGTCTGTATAATAAGTTTTCCTTGAGTTTAATGATGCAGTAAAAATTTCAGAACCTGTTGGACTGTGCTTTTTCTTTGAATTATGGATAACAAGGAAGTCGCGTATTTCTCCACTGATAATATCTGGTTGCGCTTTTTCTATTTGTTTCTCAGCTTCCTTCAATACCTTTCTAACAGACTGTATAAGTGCTTTTATTTTTGCTTCTGGTAATTTATTGCAGGCAGAAAAAGGCGAAACACCACAATCATAAAGTATCTCATCGGAGTAAGCGTTTCCAATTCCTTTCACCTTATCCTGATCCAACAAAAAAGCTTTAATAGAACCTTTTGCTTCACTTAGCTTTTGCTGTAAAAATTTAAAATTAAAATCAGCAGATAAGGCATCAGGCGAAGCTTTAGGCTTGGGATCCAAAGTTGGTGTTGCTTTCTTTTGAAAGTCCACCATTGCAAAATATGAGTCGTCGGTAAACCTTAGTTCAATTATGGTATTCTTCTGTTCATTAGCACCGCTACCTATAAACAGTTGTCCCCGTAACATGAGATGAAGACCTAAGACGTTTCCATTTTCAAATGCAACATGTAGTTCTTTGCCATCCCTGTAAACAGACTTAATAACCTGCCCTTCTATTGCTTTCTTAAATTTAGGAACCGTTACATTCAGCTTTTTCTTTTCTACTACAATAACTTCCTTTACGGTTTTACCTGCTAAAGATTTATTTAAGTTCCTGCTAAATACCTGTAAGTCGGGAAGTTCGGGCATAAGTACTATTTTGAAATTTTTCAAAGCTACGCAATTACAGTTTTTATGCGTTGATTAAAGCGTTTTGCATTTTTTCAAGGCTTTAGTAATGCCGGTAATGATTAAGTAAGCTTTTTCGAGGAATGGAGCACGTTTCCTAGAAAAGGTTTTAAAAAAGAGGAATAATTGAAAAACTACACTATATTTGTAACTGAAATACAGTTACAAGATTTTAAGAAATTGACGTCCTTAATTTATTTGAAACAGTCGGAATTAAAATACCATAACAAAAAAGCGAAAAACGATGAACCAACTTTTTGAACTTATCATTTATGAGCAAAAGCAGCAAGCTTTTAGGTAGATTACTATCTAAGCCAAAAGATTTAACATGGGATGAGCTAATAAAAATATTAGCTTCCTTTGGATATGAAGAAATTAAAAAAGGTAAAACGGGTGGATCTCGCAGACGGTTTGTTGATCACAACAATAATGTAATAATGTTACACAAGCCACATCCACTAAATATAGTTAAGCCTTATGTAATCAAGCAAGTAATAGAACATTTGCAAGAAAGAGGACAAATAGAAAATGAATGAGATTTTACAATATAATGGTTATTGTGCTATTGTAGCCTTTAGCAATGCAGACGATGTGTTCTTTGGTAAAATCATCGGAATAAATGATTTAGTGACTTTTGAAGGGGAGAGTGTCGCAGAATTAAAGCAGGCATTCAAAGAAGCAGTTGATGATTATTTAGAAACGTGTGCAGAATTAGGTAAGACGCCTGACAAAGCTTATAAGGGCGTTTTTAATGTTCGCATCCCTTCTGAACTTCATAAAAAGGCTTCTCTTGTTGCAGCAACAAAAGACATAACCTTGAATGAATTGGTTAAAACAGCCCTTGATAAGCTATTGAACGAGAATAAAAATAACAGGGAGCTAGCGCATTAAATTATATTATGCAAAATGAGCAGTCCTACCTTTTACGGGTAGGACTTTTTTTATACCATCAACTTAAAACGACTACACGAGAACAGATACCGAGAGATGAAGTTTTTACTTATGAGGAGTCAATGCAATAGTTTACAAGCTTGTGCAGTGAAACCAGAGATGCCAGAACGAACAATTAGTGCAAGGTACTGTCTTTGCTTCCAAATTATTATGGCAAAAGATTATTTTTGCGTAAGCCAAAAGAAGGCTAACGGCGATATTTCGACGGATAGTCTATCTAGTGTAG
>JAQBNN010000086.1 GCA_028288505.1 Segetibacter sp.
TATTGAAACTTATTCAATAGCCATTTTCTATGAGTTGCCACGCCTACCTTACTACAAAGAATTCCTCAAATTTAATTGAGTAGAAAATCTTTCTTTAGGCTCGCTTTTATTTAAATCTTTAGGGGCGTTAAACATTTTTCTTTTAAAGAATACAAACTGGTGAATCTTTCTTGTCGGTTTCAAAATCAGCGTATACCATTTTGGTTTTAATCCGTTGGCTGTCCAAGCCATGTAATCTTCCTTATGTGCAGCAAAACGGTTTTTAAGGGATTTATTACTCTGGCCACCATCCTGCATATGAACCAACACCTGTGGAATGTATTTCGCCTTTATGTCGTGCAAAAACAAAAAGCGAAGCATCAATTCGTAATCAGAAGAACTTTTTAATTTAAGGTTAAAGCAACCAAGTTTTTCATACATCTCTCTTTTCACGAAAAAAGTTGGGTGAGGAGGCATCCATCCACGATAAAAAAGCCGAGCGTCATATCCACCAGCTACCCACTTCCGCAAAACTTCACTCTCATTCTTCGAATTTACATACAATAGGTCGCCATAAACAGCGTTGCAATTCGATGCTGAAAAAGTATTTACGATTCTTTCAATTACGTTGTTATCAGAGTAGTAGTCATCACTATTAAGAATACCAATAATATCTCCCGTCGCCATCGCAATTCCTTTATTCATCGCGTCATAAATCCCCTTATCTGGTTCAGATTTCAGGGGTCCATTATGCTGGAGCTCCTTTATAATGCTTAAAGTCTTATCTGTGCTTGATCCATCTACAATTATATGCTCGATATTCCCATAGGATTGCTGCTGTATAGATCGCATTGTTCTACCTATCGTAGCCTCACTATTATAACAAACTGTAATTATAGATACTCTCATAAACCTTCTGGTGTTTTCAAAAAAAAATTATCTAATTGCACGGTAATTTGCCTGCTAACCAAAGGAAAAGCAATCAACTGCCCATATGCATGAGCTTAGGTTTTTTATGAGATTGGATACGAATTACTATTAGGTGATATTATAGTAATTTTCTATGTCAACCAAGCGAAATTTGAAATTCTCTTAATTCCTTATTAGAGATTCTTTCTTTACAAAAAGTTGCAGAACAAACTTTTTTTATAAAAAAAAATTTTTTAAGAAGTTAAAATATCTTCATAACCTTACACTTTAGTAGACCACATAATTGAGCATCGTTGCATACCCAACTTTTGCTCAAGCCATCATGAAATTAAAATAAATGAAAACAGTACCAGGATTAGTTGGGTTGATTTTCGGATACGTAGTTGTACTACTAATATGGGCTTTTCCAAAAATTAGCACCCCAAGAGAAAGAGAGAGAGATACAATGATAATGGGCTAAGGGAATAGCTCCTGAATATTTTACAGGGGTTTTTAGGAACAAAACAACCGAAGTAAATTAAGGTTTGAGGAATAGTGTGGGCTAATACACTACTATCCTTTTCTTTACAGCTAGTGCTGGGTTTCCTTGATAAATTGTATAGGCGGACAGATTTCTGGTAGCTACTGATTGTACTGTAAGTATTGAATGTGTTGCACATAAAACTCCTGGGCAAACCATTGACTTTGCACCTATCCAAACTCCATCCTCTAAAGTAATAGGCTTAACCAGAAGATCAAACGTACTCTTCGTAAAGTCATGATTTCCGCATAGTAGCATCGCCCCTTGCGAAATACAAACGTTATTGCCAATAATTACTGGTGCTAGGTTATCAATCCATACCTTTTCTCCAATCCAGCAATAGTCTCCTAATTCTAGTTTCCAGGGATACTTAATATTAACTGAAGGTTTCATTACCAGGCCCTTACCTACCTTCGCGCCAAATGCTTTCAGCAAATATCCTTTTAAAGAAGAGATAACGATAAAGGGGTTTTTGAAGAACAGAACATTTGTTAGGAACCAAAGAATTTGTTTGGCTTTAGATGCCCCAATATCTAAATCGGAAGCATAACCTTTGAGAGAAACTTTATAAACTTTCAGCAAAATAAATTTTTATCTACCCGAAAAAACTTGTGCCTTCAGTACTTGTTTATAAATATCAGCATACTGGTTGGCAACTGTAACTACATTAAATCTCTTAGAATTTCTAAAACCTTCTTCTATCAATTCGTTTCGGAATTCATGCTCCTTAATAACTTTTTTAACGCCTTTCCTTATCGAATCGACACTGTAAGGGTCAACAAAACAAGCAGCATTTGCAGCAACTTCTGGCATCGATGATATATTACTTGTGATAACGACTCTCCCAACAGTATTTGCTTCAATAATGGGCATACCAAACCCTTCATATGTTGAAGCAAACAAAACAATGTCGCAATTGTTGTACTTTTCGATGATCTCTGCGTCGGATAAATTAGAAAAAGTCCGATATCGAATCTTTGCCTTGCTCAAAGAATTCAAATAATCAACCGAGGGAACTCCTATTATTTCAAGTTGGCATTTGATCCCTTCAAGAGCTTCTGCCATCCTACAACAATTTTTATTGGGCGCTGTTCCAATTTGCAAAATTACTGGCTCCTCTTCATTGAAAAGTTTATTACACCTTTTAAAATTAGCGCTTATACAAGTGTTAACTACTCTAATTTTTGCAGCCTGGCAGTGAACATTTTTGAGGATCTCATTTTTGGTTGATAAACTAACTGTTGTTATAACGGTTGCATGCTTCACCGGCAAAGTCAGCCAGAATAATTTTAAAATTTTTCTTGCAAAAGGTGAAGGATGGCTTAAAAAGCCTAGGTCGTGGATTGTTAGGATGGTCTTTCTTTTTTTAAGCATAAGAGTAACAAAGTGGATATCCCCTGTTACATGGTTTATATCGCCCTGTCTCCATGCGGCCTCCAAAGCAATATAAACTCGTTTTAACAGCCCCTTACTGTAAAAGGATGCTTCCGCAACTATTGCTGTGATCTCTGGTGGCAGATGTGCTCTAACACTCCTAAAATAGGTCTCTATACTGAACTTATACGCGTCCTTCCTATGATAATATACAACTTTCACTCCTGCACCATTTAATTTATATAATTTATCATATTTAATCCTCCTTCGTTAATTCTAATTAGAGAAAAGCTTTAAATAATCCTGCTTTACCTGCGATTTATCAATGTATGTCTTGGCAAAATAGTATGCAGAGTAACTATATTCATTGTATTCTAATTGTCCCCATCGAGCAGCTTGTTCAATCACTTCATAAAATGCTTCATGATTGTCGAGCTTAATATCCCAACCTACTTTTTTTGACTTTAAGTTAAGCCAAGGGGTTTGATCACTTATCAAAACCGGCTTTCCATTAAGTAATGCCTCTAATATCGAATGCCCAAAACTTTCGCCTTTTGAAGGCAAAATATAAAGATGGTTCTTTTGCAAAATTTCATGAACCTCACTGTTTTCTTTTGGACCATCATAAATAACACTAACATTACCAGGCAACATTTCGATTTTTCTTTTACAAGTATTCCAATAAGCTAAGTCTTCAATAGGTCCTACAATTGTAAGTCTAATCGTTGTTTTTACTTTTATTAGGATATCTAAAAGGAATAAAAGATTTTTAATTTCTACAATTCTGGCTACGAAAACACAGTTTAGTATGCCTTCCTCTTTAATGGTAGGGACATACGAAGGCTGGATAAAAGTCGGCATGTCATCCGCAATTAATATGCTGCTTTTAGGGAAGTAAGCCTCTATAGCCTTTTTTTCCCTTTCATTAGTAGCATGAAAGAGAATTTTGTTTTGAATTTTTAACCAATTTAGGATCTTTAGTAAAGGCCTCTTTTTAAACGACTTTACAGCTATAGCAGATTCATATAATCCTCCTCGTGGACATAATATTACCTTGCCCTTAATAATACCCCTATACTTCAACCATAAGGGATAAAGTACGAATAACGGAGACCACATATGGTTTAGGTATATAAAGTCAGCATCAGCCTCTATTAACTGTCGTCTAATTTGGCAAAGGCTTAGGCTTGTCCTTCTTGCATAATAAACCTGTATCTTCTTATCTAGGCTTGAAATCCATTCGTTAGAAATTATATTAGGGTAAGGTTTTAGTTCCCCATGGTCAGTATCGGAAGTTAAAACATGCACGTCATAAATATCCCTTAGTGCAAATGCAACATTAGTACAAACTCTGATAGGCCCCCCTGCCTTAAAACCTGGTACAAACCAATCTACTAATATTAAAAGCTTTTTATTCATTTATTTTCTGCCTTACAAGGTTGAAGCAGTGAAGCTCAGAAATAATTCGATTTCCCTTAATAAATTTTTGTGAGTAAAGACAATTACTCCTTTTCAGGATTGAATGAAAAATATTCCTTCCAAACCCTTAAAATAAAAAAGACAACGACGCATGACTTCACCAAGTGGCCTAATAAGGTTTGAAGTTCCGTATCTGGACGTATTGGAAAATAAAATACAAGAATTGCAAAGAGAATAAGAATAGGAAAGGTTTGATAATATTTTCCGAAAAAAATTAAAATTTCACTGTACACCAGTCCCAAAACAAACATAAAAATGCAACCTCCGAATAGACCAAAATTTATGTAAGCATCTCCTAAAGAGCTTAGTCCCATACTTGTACCTTCACTAAGAGTCAGTCCCGTATATGCCATAAAAATAGTTCGATCTCCCGCATTCAACTTATTTGGGGCAAGAAAACGAGGTAAGAAAGCAGCCTCAAGAATAGAATACAATTCCTGACCGTTTGAGAAAGGCACTTTTTGAGGAACAGTATTCATAATGTAAGTAATAATAAATCCTTGATTAATTCTTACGTTGTGAGGACCAAGACTTTGAAAACTGAAAAAGCCTTTTTCTTTTTGAACTTTTAAAACATTTACATAAGTTTTGATTCCTGCTTCTTTACCTTCAAATTTAGTAGCAGTCCTATATCCTGATTTTAACTGCTGCACCATTACTGCTACAAATAAAAAAGCTATACAAAAAACAAGTTTTACAGCTACAGTTGGCTTGTACTTCAAACAAAAAACTGCGCCTATAAACAGCGACCAAATGAGTAAATCGTGAAACATCCCTGCACTTAATGAAGAAGAAATAATAGAGGCAGAGACAAATATTATCGGGAGAGCTTTTAAACTATCTTTATTAAGAATTAATAAAAAAGCACCTACAAACTTTAATCCCCCTAGAAGATATAAGACAAAAGCTAACTCTGAGGAGAAAAAAGAAGAAACTATACTTGACAGAAAACCAATAGCAATAAAAATATAAGGTAAGTTTTTTTTATTGTCTAAATAGGACTGTAGTACAGTTACATCAATATATTCTCCCTTAAAGTATCCTGCCCTTACATGCAGTCCAGTTATGAACATCAATACGCCTGGAATTGCATAACTAAAATAAGCAGTTTCAGTAACTTGCATTCTAAAAATAGGATATTGATATTGATCCAATCCGTTAAAAGCTAAAACCGGTCCTAAAAGCATTTGTAAACACATGAAAGAACCAAACAAAAATCTTATAGGAATTATATCTCCTATAGAAAAAAATAGTAATAAGAATTGATGCAATGAAATAATAATGCTGAAGTATGAAAGCCAGCTCATTTCTCCAAAAGCAATTCTAAGTAATATTGCTATAAATATAAAAGTAAAAGATATGTCGTATTTCTTAAAAAGGGTTTCCATTATTTAATCGCTCAAAAAAAGTTTTCGATAGCTAAACAAATAGTGTCATAGGAATAATTTTGAATAGTATTAAATGAAATATTTCCCATTTCTTTTAGACCATCTTTGTGATAAGTCAACGTTAGGAGTTTTTCTTTCAGGTCTTTTAAATTTTCACTTTTAAAAATAAACCCATTCTTACCATTTTCCACAAGATCAATAGCACTCCCGCACTTATCACTTATCAACACTGCTTTTTTACAAGCCATTGCTTCATTAACTACTAATCCCCATGTTTCACTTTTTGAAGGCAAAACAAATACGTCTCCAATATTATAAATAACCGGCATGTTAGATTGATTCTGAAAACCTATAAAGTGTAAATTTTTTATTTTAGAAAATTCTTCTTTCAACTTTGATTCTAAAATTCCATTCCCTACTATAATAAGATGAGCATTAGAAATATTTATCTCAACAAAGGCTTGTAACAATATTTCTACATTCTTAACCTCCTCTAATTTCCCGGCATATAAAAAAACTATTTCGTCATCTCCAATCAGTAGTTTTCTTCGCAATTCAAAAGCTTCAGAAATATTTTTAGAAATATTTGAAGAAAACCTTTTATTATCTATAGCGTGAGGTGCAAATATTAGCTGACGATCGTTTAATCCTAGTTGCTGATAATATGCTTTGTTATTCTTACCCACATAAAATGCATAATCAACTTTACTGTAAACCCATTTTAAAAAAACTCTTCTAATCAAGCGTTTTATTCCAAAGTTATCATTAAGTAAAGTAGAATCTCCTCTAAATAAAACTGGAATTTTTTTATTAAAGTAATTAATACATTTTAAGTGGCTATTATAACTCCAACCATAAATTAGCACCGCATCACTATCCCAATTTTTTATTTCGTTGTTTAAAGTAGGATTTACAATTCCATTAAAGTGGTAAGGGCCAGGATTTTTAGAAGTATTTTTTACAAAGGTATACTCATACCCTTCCAATAAAGGAATATCCCATTCAATTTTCTTTCCAAACCCTTTGTCATACATACCTCCTTGTTGCGATTGTTCCCAGGTATAAAAGACTTTAACTCTAATTCTTCCTCTTGCAGTTAATAATTTAAAAATCGGGGCATTGTATTGTATAGGATGGGAAGTAACTATGGCTAACTTTTTCAATATTAATAAAAGTCTTTGGGGTTAATACTAGGGCAAGACGAAAAATTATACTACTTGGTTGAGTAGTTGAGCCAAAGTTTCTGTTACTTTTCTAGCAGAATATTGTTCAAATATTCCTCGGTCTACTTTTGCAGCATCAAATGTTTCAATAGAAATTAAGTAGTTTTTTAAAACTTTCAAGAAATTTTCTTCAATAAAATCTAAACCTTCCTCACCATTAAAGTCAAGGCAGACACCTGAATTTGATTTTCTTAAAACTTCAACCCCGGTACTATCTTTATGCAACACTGCTAAAATAGGCTTAGAGGATAAAACAGCCTGGAATAGTTTAGAGGGAGTATAATGAGGTTCTGTACTACCTAAGATGAAAATTCCATCTGAAGCACTTAAATGAATTAACACATCAAAATATGGAATTCTTTGAGGGTATTCAAATACTTTAGTGTTCCATACGCCATATTTTTCTGCCAAAGGTCTTATGTTATAGCCTTTCACATCGTTTGCAGACCTGCCAGTCCCAATAAAATGCAGTTCTAAATTTGTTAAAAAATCGGAGTTTTCTTTTAAAACCTTTAAAATGCGCTCTAAAGGAGCATAAGCTTTTGGCAACATAGCTCCAGCATACACTAACTGTATTTTATTATTTTTTTTATCAAACAAATAGGGAGCTTTACTCGTAAGATTAACCCTTTCATGATCTGTTTTTTCTCCACCATAAGGCATTGCTCCAAAGACACACCTCGCTTTTAAAGCTATATTTCTTTCTTGGACTCCTTTATAATACCCTTCTGCAACCCCTGTTATTAGTGAAGAATTTTTAATTGCAATTGGATCTATAATCTCTGCTAATTTTTTACTTATCCAGTGCCTTGAAAACGTTTTATTACTTCCTCTAAATTCATGGACCCAAGGATCAATGTAGTCAATTCCGTATTTAATTCCCGTAGAAGTATTAAGCCATCTCCCTAATAAAGCAGTGTAATATGACGGAATAAGTATATACAAAAAA
>JAQBNN010000169.1 GCA_028288505.1 Segetibacter sp.
TACGATTTTATAGTAGAGCAAAAGAACGACCTCGTAAATGCAAAAGACAGCTTATTGCAAACAATTCAGGAGGTTGAAACAACTGCAAACCAAAAGTTCCTTGATACTTTCAACCAGGTGAGAGAGAACTTCCAAAAAGTGTTTAAAGCGCTCTTTACCGAAGAAGACCAGGGCGATCTTATTTTGGTCGACCCTCAAAATCTGGCTGAAAGCGGAATTGATATTGTTGCCAAACCGAAGGGCAAACGTCCAAGCAGTATTGGCCAATTGAGCGGGGGAGAGAAGACCCTTACAGCCACTGCCTTACTTTTCGCGATCTACTTAATTAAGCCGGCGCCATTCTGTATTCTCGACGAGGTTGATGCGCCTTTGGATGACGCCAATGTTGGCAAGTTCACCCAAATGATCCAGAAGTTTAGCGAGAACTCCCAATTTATTATTGTTACCCACAACAAGATGACGATGAGCTGTGTTGATGTGATCTATGGTGTTACTATGCAGGAACCGGGCGTAAGCAAATTGGTGCCTGTCGACTTTAGAAGTTTGAATTAACAGGTGCTCGTATTCTAATAGAAAGAGAAGTCGCTTTAAAAGGCAGCTTCTCTTTTTTTATGTACTTAACTTTCGTGCTACTATTAAGCATCGTTGTGTCACTCACTTGTGCTTGCAAATCTTTACGCAGCTAAACACCCACTTCGTAATTCCAGTTCCAAACCACCTCAATCGTATATCTCACCTGCAGGTGTTTGCTTGCTCACCGGCTTTTATACAACTCGCACTTGCGGGCAAAACTTTTCAATTGCTGCTTTTTAAGGTTCTCCACTCTTTCTCTTCAATCTTTTTTTTAAACATTTGTCTACTATCCGTTATAGATTCATTCAACGTTGGCAATACTGTTGGCAAGTCGGCAAGAACGTACTTCCCGTTATCAGTTTTCCTGTAATGCAAGAAAAATTTACTCGACTTTTTAATGACTTTCGCCCTTCCCTAACGCTAGTTATCATTCTCATCCCTCAAACATTTTATGTAGTCATGCTCCACCATTTACAGGTGCTAATGAAGCATAAACTTCAATTCCTTTCTTTCATCATTGGTTAGTTTAATAAATCATTATAATAAGCTTTCTTATTATTAACCTTATAAAATGAAAACAGGCTGTCAAATTCCTGATCCTTTCAAGACTTTAACCGCCTGTTTGGCTGGGACTATTTTGGTTTGAAATTATTTCTTCGGCTTCTTTTAAAATCGCTTTTGCTGGAGTCCGAGGTTTTGCTTCACGCCGTCCCAAAGGCTTTTGTTTAGGTACCTAATACTTAGCTAATTTAAAACTATTTCTACTGCCATAAAAGTAAAATGCAATAATTTTTACTTGTTTTTTTAACTCACCTTTGCATGTTTTTACTCCTCTTTTTTTACTGTTTGCTTTCATTACATTAAAAATGACACCTATCCAAGGATGCGCTGTTTTTTGTACAGGTAGATGATTGCTCATCACTTTAAGAAGTTGTGCTTTCTAAGATTATTGTCGTCGGTCTAAATCCTTTCAGCCTTACTCTTGTTCTTCCATCTGTAGCAGATGCTGACCAATAACTATCTACTAGATGGATCATATCCTAAGTAAAAGAGTTTTCTAAAGTTGGCAGGATGATCCTTATAAATTGACAACAGAAGTTGGTAAAATGCACGAGTAATGAGAAGTCGATTCTTAAACGTAAAATGTTTATCGATAGTAACTGCAATGAAAGTTGAGTAACGTGCAGGACGTACAAGTGAGTGACACAACGATGCTTAATAGTAGCACAAATGCTAAGTACAAACAAAGTGATAGAAGTATTAAAAAGACGGTATAATTTTTTTATTTATAAGGCCAAGCAAATAAAATTTTTATGGAAAAAATGAATGATTTAAAAGCTTTGTTGAAACATGAAATCCAGGATCTGTATTCAGCAGAAGAACAGATTATTGAGGCTATGCCGTTGATGATCGAAAAGGCAAAAAATTCTGACTTAAAGAAAGCCTTGAAAGAGCACCTAAAGGTTACTGAAAAGCAACTTAAGCGCCTGGACAAGGTTCAAAAATTAATGGGCAAGGAAAAACAAGCAGAAGAAAATGGCGAGGAAAAGAAAGGAATAATTGCGTCTCTTTTTAGTAGCATGACAGGCGGAAGTCAAAAGTGTAAAGGAATGGAAGGCTTGATTACCGAAGGAGAGAAAGTGATGAAAGAAGATATGAGCCCCGAAGTAATGGATGCAGCAATTATTGCGTGCTCACAAAAAATTGAACATTACGAGATCTGTGGTTACGGTACTGCTAAGGCGTATGCTAGGGAACTCGATCTTGGCCCCGTTGCCGAATTACTGGAAGAAACTTTAAACGAAGAGTACCAGGCAGACGATCGTTTAACAGATCTTGCAGTTAGCGGCGTAAACAAAAAGGCGGAAGCAGAGGCAGGGAAGAAAGCAGCCGGCGGCTCATCTACAGGTGAAAGAAAAGCAGGAGGGAAGCAAGAAGCCACAAGCAAAAATGCTACACCTAAAGCACAAGAGAATAAAGGTAAATCTGCAGGAAGCAAAGACAATACTTCAGCACCTAAAAAAGCAGCATCACTGGGCAAAACAAAAGCTTCGGGAGGTAATGAAGGACCGAATGCAAAAGCAGGTGGAACAGCTAGTAAGAGCACCCCTAAAAAAGCAAATGCAAAAGCTGGCGCTAAAAAATAAAGTGTTGTTGGTAGATCGCAACGAGGAAATGGAGAAACCCCTTATTTATTTTCTTTAGTGCGATGACACAGCACCTCGATTGAAAAACTAAAGGCTAAGGCAAAAGCAACACCTTCCCAAATAGATTGTTTACCAACTATTGCTATTAACATCATTACAAAACAAAATAAACTTACAACAACCGTTAAGGCATTTTTTTCGCTCAGGTACTTTCTCATATTTTCTTATACATTTCTCTAGGGCAAATGTAATATAGTATTGCACCTTGCACAAAAAGTTAGGCTTTGTTTGGCTTAAGTATGCCTTAAATTTTGGATAGTTTTTGTGATAGTTATTAAAAACAGTAGAAAAGCGCTCGAAAGTTTGGTATAATAATTTGTTTTAAGTTGACGGTCTATTGGTGAGCAACACAAAGTTTAGGTTTTTCAAATCTTGTTAAGAGAGCATTCTGTAATTTATCTTGTATGCCATCAACTGTTATTGCATCCGCCAGTTACGAGGCGCCTAATTCCAGGCTGATTATAACATTTGTAACAGGGAAGGTGTATGCATACAAGAATGTGCCTGAAGAAATATATCGGGCGATGATGACTTCAGGCTCGAAGGGAGTATATTTTAACGACCATATACGGAACCATTATGAGTTTGAAAAGTTGAAAGGCTGAGGCTTGGCAGGAATTGAGATGCGGGTACACTTCATATACATTAGCCAGCTTTGTTAACAGCTAACGAGACATAAACTGTATCGCCTTTGTCAATATCGTATTCAGGAGTTTTTACAAGGAGTGTTGTGCCTAATAACCTCACATGAAGTTCGTAGTAGCTACCATAATATTTTACTAGTTCAACTTCACCTTTGAGTCCCCCGTTTCCTTTCTGCACTATTTTAAATTGTTCAGGTCGCACAAAAAAGTTGGTTGCCCCGTTAACAACCTCTGGGCTTGGAGCAAAAGCGGTGTGCTGTCCTCGTGTTAGCAAGTTATAGCTACCAAAGAGTCCGGCTGTATAAACATCTACAGCTTCATTGTAAATTTTAAATGGTGATCCTTTTTGAACAAGTCTTCCATCTTTCATTACAATAATTTCATCTGCCCATGAAAGAAGATCTAAAGGGTCGTGGGAGATAAGCATACAAGTGATAATAAGCTTTTCACTGATATCGTGAATTACTGATTTCAGGATTTGTTTATGTACCATGTCAAGGTTAGAGAATGGCTCATCAAGCAGTAATAAACGTGGCAGGGTGATGAGCAATCTTGCAAGGGCGATCCTTTGTTTTTCGCCACCTGATAATTGGTCGGTCTTGCGTTTTAAAAGATGTTTGATCCTGCAAACTTCAAATACAAGATCGGCTTCTTCAGGGGTCATCTTGTTTGCCATCTCTAAAACTTCTTCAACCCTGTAATTATTTCTTAACTCAAAGTGCTGCGACAAATAAGCGATAGCAGGATGCCCTGGCAATAATTTCTCTTCAGGACCTAAAACCCTATTCCCTTCAAAAAATACCTCTCCTTTATCAGGTTGAATTAGTCCGGCTATTATTTTAAGCAATGTGCTTTTCCCTGAACCTGTTTCGCCAGCTATTGCAAGCTTCTTTCCCTTCTCCTGGGTAAAGTGAATATTGTCTAATATAATTTCTCCATTCTTCTGCTTGCCAATACCTGATACATTTAGTAAACTCATAATTATGATAGCTCTTGCGGTGATGCAAAAGTACTGTTGAATAGTATTAGCATCTTAACTACCCTAAATGCAAAGCATTCGTCAACAATTTTAAGAGGCTGTATAATGGTTAGATTGTCGCGTTAAGCACAAATGTACAAGAGTGCGATGCAACGATGATTCTATGACGTATGATGTTTGGAACAAAAATAAAGCTAACAATTTATACCACATTAGTTGAAGTTAGGATTGACTTAGGTTTAATTAGCTTAAACAAACACAGCTTTAGTTTAGGGGAACGATTTTTTTATTGCGAACCTTTATACACTTCTTTTCATACTACACTGCACGAGTAATGACTTTTAAAAAATTGCTGACTTCAAAAAAAGATATTTAATTTTCAGCGCTTGCCACTACCCAAAAACTATACTGAAACGGAACTACTGGAGAGCTTGAAGTCGCACGACGAACAGGCATTCATATACTTGTACGACAATTATTCGAAAGCTTTGTTTACAGTTATACACGGTATCATCCCTCAAAAAGATGCAGCTGATGATATTTTACAGGAAGTATTTGTTAAAATATGGCAGTACATTTCAACTTATGATTCAGGTAAAGGAAGATTATATACGTGGATGTTAAACATAGCACGTAACAGGGCTATAGATGCTATGCGTTCGAAAGATGCTAACAAGCAAGCAAAAACTATAACACTGGAAGATAACGTATATCCTGGTGAAGTTATGATTAACATTAAAGACCTTGGCTTACAAAAAGTATTGAATGGATTACCAAAGGAGAGTAGAAAACTTTTAGAACTTTCTTACTTTATGGGTTACACACAGGACGAGATTTCTAAGATGTTACAAATACCTATTGGTACCGTTAAAACAAGAATTAGAACTACATTAATATCACTACGAAAAATTTTGGGAGAGCGATAAGAATTGGATTTAAGTTGTATCATATCATCAGGAGACCTTGAGTTATACGTGTTGGGCATGTTGCCCAACGATGAAGCGTATAAAATAGAACAACTCGCCTTATTATTTGACGAGGTGGATGTTGAACTTAACCGTATTCGCGAAACACTGTTTTCAATAAGTGAAGATGTAACTGTACAACCTGATCCTTCTGTTCGTGCCAATTTTATTAATACAATCAGACAACTAAAACAAGAGGAAGATAAAAATACTGGAAGTAGTTTTGTTAGTCAATCGAACAATCTTATTCAACCTTCAGAAACTGCAAGAGTGGTAGCGATGTCTCAAAAGAAAGCTTCCCGATCTTTCTTTGCAGCTGCATCAATTATACTTATGATTGTGAGTATAGGTACTGCTATCTACCTGTTTAATCGCACCAATAAAACGGAAGCTCAATTGGCTAATGTGCATAACAACCTTGATAGCATAAAAAGGTACAATTCACAACAACAGCAACAATTGCAGAACTATACACACACGCTTTTGGTTATCCAGGATCCCTCGTACAAAAAAATGGAATTACTGGCTGTGCCTGGTAAGCCTGCGGCAATAGTTCAAATTTATTGGCATAAGAATTCACACGAAGTATACGTATCAAATGTTTCGCTGCCCACAGTTCCTAGTGGTAAGCAATACCAGTTGTGGGCAATAGTAAAGGGAGTTCCTGTAAGTGGTGGTATGCTTAACGATACAGGCAAAGCAGTACAAAAGATGAAGACTTTTACCGATGCAGATGCGTTTGCTATAACACTCGAAAATAAGGGAGGAAGTCCTACACCAACCATGGAGCAGATGTATGTATTCTCTAAAGTTTCCTGATCTAGTTAATAAGGCATATTAAATAGATTTTTTTTGTAGCCAGCTTTGGTAATTCTAGCATCATCGTTGCGTTGCACTCTTGTACTTGTATTACTCTTTTCAACTTTTTTAAAAAAACCAGTTCAACCCTTTATACCTCTACTGCCCACCAAAAGGTAGCAGAACTGACATTATAATTTGCTTTCAAGGCTTTGGCGGTAAAATAAGATTAGTATGGTTTTGGTTGTTCTGTAAGGAACTTCTGCAGTTAGCAGGAGTGTCTTTATTTTGGTGACCATGCTATCTAAAGAACTTGTTCTTATTTTTGCCTCATGTATTCAAGGCAGGAGGTATCTCAATTAAAACAAGAGTTCTGGACCATCTTCGGGCAGTATATGTTGCCTATTCCATCAGCAGAAGGCGAGAAGATAAACTGGGTTAACTATAAAACCGGCAAGAAGGATATTTACTTCAAGATGCATACTGATAATCGCTTTGTTCATATTGCTATCGAAATTGCTCATAAAGATTTGGAGATCCAACAACTCTACTTCGAACACTTACAACAGCTAAGCTCCATGTTCAATAACAGCCTGAACGAAGAATGGGAATGGAAACTCCATTTAACCGATGAAACAGGAAGAGTTGTAAGCAGAGTGTATAAAGAACTAAAAGGTGTAAGTGTAATAAATAAGAAAGACTGGCCTGCTCTAATATCATTTTTTAAACCCCGGATTATTGCATTAGACGAATTCTGGAGTTCAGCAAAATATGGTTTTGAAGCATTGTGATAAAAAAAGGTCCCGCAAGATGGCGGACCTTAAATTTTGTCGTTTTATGTATTATTAATCTATAGCTTTCTCATCGGGTGCAGCACTCATTGTACAACTCCACAAGCCTTCCTTATTTCTAAAGCAGCCGAAATTGGCTTCAACCATTCTTCTTTTAGTACCAGTAGCATACTGCTCACACACGATATATTTTGCGATTACAGGGTATACAAAAGCTCCGGCGGGAGCTTTTGTATAAGTGTATTCCACAGTGCCTCCAGCCAATATGTTTACATTATTACTAAAGGGCTGGATGGTGCTGATTGATTGAAATGTTACGCCAATATTTGAAGGCGCTTCATCTGACATTTTCGCCAGGGACGCATAGTTTTCATAGATCTTTCTTTTGGCCAGGCTCTCCGAGAAATTATCTGAAGCTTTAACAGCAGTCCCCGGCGCTTTAAAATTACAGTCTGCTTGTTTAGTATTTTTTGCAACAGGCGTGCCTGCTTTCAAAACTGTTGGGCTTGCTTTTTCTGCTTCAGGTATAACCATAGGTGATGTAGCAGGAGAACCTGAAGATTGTTTACGAGTAAGCCTTGGTGGAACCCAATCGTCGTTATCACTGCTCATCCCATCAAAGTGCACCTTGTATAATAATTCTCCCTCTGTTTCTATTACAGAAGCACGTTTCCACACTCCGTTTACATTTACTTCTACTTTTACTCCCACCATGCTGGTTGTACGTGAAGTAACCTCGGGTATAATCGATGTGGTCTTTTCAGCCTGGTGGGTTATTGTTTCGGTAACGGGTAGCAAAGCAGTTTCTTCTTTTTTCTCAGCGGCTTTTTGTGGTACTTCTGCAACTTTTGGCACTTCTATTGGTTTTGGTACCAGTGGTTGTTCTTTCTGTTTTACCTCAGCAGTTGCTGTAACCGGAATGCTAGAAGTAGCCTTTAATTCTTTCGCCGGTTGAATTCCATTTACTAAAAAATCGGCTTCTAACGTATCCTTAATTTTATCCATTCGAATAGGTGCAGCAAATGCTTTAGGATCGTATGGTGTGTTGTTTACCCTTTCGTTGTACGCATTATTTTCTTCAACCGATCGCTCTGGTGTTTTTACCGTTTCCAGTGTTACTTTAGGCTCTTCTGTCAACTGCATTACAGTTTTCGCCTCGTTAGTCTTTTTAGTGGTCTTTGTAGATTTAGCTGGCTTTTCAGGCGCTTTCACAACATCTTTCACCAATGTTTTTTGTGAAGCTATGGTGGTGGTTTTAGCTACCTCTTCTTTTTTAAAGGTCTCTGCTACTTTTGCAGGTTTTTCAACCTCTTTGGCTACTTCTTTTACAACCGCATTCTCTTCTGCATTTTCCAGAACCTCTTTTACTTTTCGCGTAACAACAGTAGGTAAAACTTTAGCAGTTTTGTCAACCGGTGTTTCTATTGTTTTTTCTACACTCTTTAATGCTGTTGCTGATTCATTAGCAACAGCATTAGCATTTGCCTGTCGCACTTTATTGTTCAATACATAAGGTTCCACATCAGAATTTTCCATTACAGCTGGTGCAACAAACTTTTCTTCTTCCTTCTTTTTTACAGGAGCTGGTTCTTTTGCAACAACTGGTTCTGCTTTTTTAGGAGTTGTTTTTTCTACGGTTGTTTTATTTACAGGAGCTTCATCTACAGCCTTTTCTGGCGTTTTCTTTACAACAGGTTCTGTTGTTTTTTTTGTAGTTGAAGCAGGTTTTTCCGTTTCAACTTTTACTCCGCGAGCAATTAGTGCTGCTCTTTCTTCGCCTCTTAAAATGCTGGCAGATTGCCACATTCTTTTGCCTGTCTGTCTTTTCTCGGTAAAATAAATCACATCTAGTTCTTCAGCGTCGCCTTCGCCACGGCTTCTTAATACTTCTACCTTTAGCCCGTTTTGTAATTCAATCTCTTCATGGTTACGGTATTTACGCTGTTGTTGGGCGTAAGAAGTAGTAGCTCCAAAGGAAATGAGTATTAACAGGAAAAAGAAACACTTCACACTTTTCATATAAATCACCTAGGGTTGTTTAGCTTATAAATTTGGGGTTAATTTATAGTATAATTTGCTATAAAAGATATTATACGCTTTTTCTTTTGAATTAAATACATTTTACACAATCTACTGTCGCCTGCCTTCCTTATAATCAACCTTTTATAATTTTTCGCCTTAGATCATTAGAATTACTAACCATTGAGTGTGCGACGTACCGGATGCTCAATCAGGCGATTTTGCCGGGTCACCCAATAGAAGCTACAGTAATTGAACGTGTAACATTTTTTAGAACCCCGGCAAAAATAATAGCATCTATCTTTTTGTTTATTTAAATGATGAATAATTTTAAAATGTGGGAAGTTTTTACAGGCAAAATTGCTACTCCAATATAAATACTATTGCCCTTGTGAGTGTATTGGCTTTCGTTTTAGAGGTTTTGGTGGGGCTTATGGAACTGTTACAGTTTATACTTAAGAGGCTGGAAAGAATAAAATTTTAAGCTATTCAATTCTATCGCTTTTGCTGCCGGTAAAATGCAAAATATTCTTTCAAGTTTAATGTGAATACCTTTTTTATTATTTTGGAACTTAGCTATTGTGCTACTATTAAACTTTACTTGCCTCGCACTCTTGTACTATTGGTTTTCTATTCATGAAGAGTGCTTGGGTAGGGTAAACGCATTGCTGAACAATTAAACCTACGTGGATTAGTTTACATGAAACTACATCCCAAAGATCTCGTTTAATAAGCCACCCAGGCGAACGCCGCCTTTTAAAAGTTGTTCGTTTACAGTAGCGATATGTTGAAAGTTATAATTGTAACTTAACTTCTGGTCTGGTTGCTTGATTTCAGCGTACAGCTGCTCACTTATTCTGTAAGATTCGTATAACCATTCGCTTAGCGGCTGCTTTGTCCATGTAGCTCTCTGCATCTTAGTCGAGTAGTTGATAACCTTACTATATTCCGTATAACTAAGCTGTTGAAAATTTACCAGCGATTCATCCCACAAAGCATGCAGGTTAGTAGGCGTATTAAACCACATCACTTTTATACTATTTCCTCCGCGGTCTTCAGGACGGGCAGTATGCATTGGCTGGTGTATATCTCCAACGAGATGTACAAGTATTCGTAAGTACATCAACTGGGTATCCTTCAGCAGCTTTTTGTTTTTAAGTTCTTTTACAAGAAAAAAAATTTTAGTATAAGCGTTGGTGCTAGAATCTTCTTTTAGAAAAGCATTAAAATCTTCTGTGCTTAACCATGGTTTAAAGTTGATGTAATGCCAGTTGCCTAAATAATTATAAGTCGTGTCCGATTTAATAAAGTCCATCCAATTACTTGACATTGCCAATGTTTCTGTTCCAAGTATTTTTTCGATCTCTTTTTTGGCTTTTGGTGTCAACTGGCTCTCAGCAATGTGTCCCACAATCCTATGGCCTAGTACACCCCATGCCTGCGATTGATAGGGAAAGTAAAAAAATATGATTAAAAATAAAAGTTTCTTAATGGTGTTTAGCATTACGGAAGAAATTTAGGGTTAAATTTTTATTTGCTGTCTCCAAAGGTAAGCGATTGGAATTTTCTGTTTTAATTAAGGGGAATTTGAAGAGGTAGGGAAGAACGCTAGCCTAAGATTAAAACGACGAACTTTTAAAGTGCTATAAAAAAATAAATTTAAGTATTTCTAAGTTTTCGAGTGCATTGATACGATAATTTGCTGAATGACTTATAGAAAAATTATAATCTGAAAGAATTTTTTGAAGTTTTTCAATATTAAGATGGGTTCTTAACAACAACTATTAAGGAATTTCAGCAACTTTACATAATGGACAAGTATCTGGATTTCGAAGAATGGCTTAAGGCTAAGCACCAATTGAATTGGAGGGAGAATATAATTTCAATGAACACGATCGATAAGATTTTGATGGTTCCAAATTTTGAAAACATTTCCTCGGTTCCTATTTTAAATCAATTGTTAAGCGCCCTACGAAGCAATGTTTCCTTTGCATCCAAACCCAAAACCGAGCGGGATAAAGAAATAAAAGTTTTCAAACTCTATATTAAGTTTAAAGAAGAGGCTAAGGTAAAAGAGAGTTCATAGCCCTTTTATATTTGTTAATTTGCGCCCAGCTTTTTAAAGTATTACTGCTACATGTTTGGCACTCGTTATGGGTTGCTAAATGGGTAGCAGTTTTTGTGTGATGTTATTGAAGACAATTTTTAATTAGTTTTTAAACATTCTGTAAACAATATTGCAAATTCTCTAAAGCCTGGGTTGTATAAAGTGTAGCTTCTCATATTTCTGGTTCGT
This sequence comes from Segetibacter sp., assembly GCA_028288505.1. Lineage (GTDB taxonomy): Bacteria > Bacteroidota > Bacteroidia > Chitinophagales > Chitinophagaceae > Segetibacter. The sequence goes on from JAQBNN010000169.1 coordinate 11,273, forward strand.
TAAGAAAAATTGTCTTTAACTCAATAAAATCAGATGTTTTAAGCTTTTACCGGTGTTAACTCTTCAGGCACTTCTTAACTAGGCGAAGGTTGTAGTAAATTGTAAGTATATCAGCGAAGATTTCTTATGCGGCAACATTGTTCGTTTCGGTATAAGGATCAACAATTGTATTCTCATCAAATTCTTCGTCTAATATTTCTTCAACTGAGCGCTGGCTTTTTGTTAGAAGATGACGACTTATAAAGGTTTTGTAAACTGTACGGGAGGTGCCAATGTAGTGAACTCCTAAAGCCAACCCTTCGTCGCAAACGCTCTCTGCAAACACAGTTCCGGGTTGGGCTATTTCTTTCTTGACATGGCTTAAAAGGCTGCGAAAGCTCTCGTTCATAGTAAAAAAGTGTTTAACTGCGGATAGTGTATTGGGCAGGTTGAGTTGTTGGCGCTCATTGTACCTTTTAAAAAAATGTCCATAAAAAAATTCTAAGTCGCCATCTAGGTCGCAAAGCCTGCAAACGTTTAGCCCCTGTTTGGTATAAAAGTACACTACGCAAAAGAAGGTACCATCAGCCCCGTGCTTATACTTTGGCTTATCGGTTGCTTTTTTTATGAAAATCATCCATTGATTTTTGCCTGCGGTTTTTATTGAATAAAGCTTATTATAGTCGCTCGATTTGTCAATTTTATTTTTCCTGCGCTCACGGTCATATTCAATAGCCAATCTTGGAATAGTGCTTTTACAAATTTGTGCGAAATCTTTTTTTATTTCGGACTCGATTTCCTTCTCATTCATAGCAGGGACTATCATATAGGTTGCATTTGTAATAAAGTAACGACGAAGACAAGAGTTTATTTTATAAGAGAAGGGTTTGTTTTCTTGTGCTGCACAATGGCTTGCTCACTTGTGCATTTGTACTAAACAGTTGTGTTACGTTGCTTTCTTTGGTTGCCTTCCAACATTTGGCAGGGGCTTGTAGGGTAGTGAAAGGAGTGGGTGATGGTGTAGGGTATTGGAAGAATAAACTAGTGTGTTGTCGTCAACAACATGATGAATAGCATAAAATCGGGTAGTGGCTGAGTTAGAGATAATTGTTCTCTTAGGGATCCTCGGATCATACATGTTGAGCACTTCGATTTGGTTGCCCTTTATTCTATAATAAATTCTTTTGTGCTTTGTTATCAACAATACTTCTAACAAACTTCACCTCCTTCTTACTTTCGAGGGGTTTTATTAGTTTTTGTATGAACCGTTTTTTTTTTTAAGATTATTTCGTACGCCGTTGGCTAAGTGCGTCATCGAATTCTTACTGAGATATTCCGTCTTTTCAAAAGAACAGCTGAAGAACGAGTTTTTCTACACAAACTGTTGCGCAAAAGAGCAAAATGCTGGTTTTAAAGCGAGGGTTAATTATAAGAAATAAAACGTTAACCCTTATTGTTATGAGCTAATCGATTTAGGTAAAAAGTTATACAAAGACTCTTAGCTATATATTGTTTTTTAGGGGAGTAATGTTACAAACCGTACAAGTGTGCGACGCAACGATGCCCTATAGCACCACCTCAGTTCGGCCCCAAAATCCCTACAACATAAAAATAAAAAAAAGCCCGCTCAAAGCGGGCTTTCATATAAAACTTAGCATAGATTAATACCTATACATCTCAGGCTTAAACGGACCTTCTTTTGAAATACCTAAGTACTCGCTTTGAACAGTGGTTAATTCATCAAGAACAACCCCGATTTTGGAAAGGTGCAAACGAGCAACTTTCTCATCAAGATGCTTTGGTAACACGTAAACTTTGTTTTCGTATTTATCAGTGTTTGTCCAAAGTTCAATTTGAGCAAGTGTTTGGTTGGTGAATGAATTACTCATTACAAAACTTGGGTGACCAGTAGCGCAACCTAAGTTTACCAACCGACCTTCAGCTAATAAGATAATGTCTTTACCATCAATGGTGTACATATCAACCTGTGGCTTTACAGTATCTTTTGTAGAACCGTAGTTGTCGTTTAACCAGGCAACGTCAATTTCAATATCGAAGTGACCAATGTTACAAACGATCGCTTTATCCTTCATTGCTTTAAAGTGTTCGCCAGTGATTAGATCGCGGCAACCAGAAGCAGTAACGATAATATCGGCTTCTTTAACTGCGTCAATCATTTTCTTAACTTCGAAACCATCCATAGCAGCTTGTAGTGCACAAATAGGATCAATTTCAGTAACGATAACGCGGCAACCAGCACCAGCTAATGAAGCAGCAGAACCTTTACCAACATCACCATATCCACCAACAACAGCTATTTTGCCAGCAAGCATAACGTCAGTAGCACGACGGATAGAGTCAACCAAAGATTCTTTACAACCGTATTTGTTGTCGAATTTAGATTTAGTAACGCTATCGTTTACGTTGATTGCAGGAATTGGTAAAGTACCAGCAGCCATACGCTCATACAAACGGTGAACACCAGTTGTAGTCTCTTCAGAAAGACCTTTAACGTGTTGGATCAACTCAGGATATTTATCAAAAACGATGTTAGTTAAATCACCACCATCATCAAGGATCATATTCAAAGGACGGTCAGCAGCACCAAAGAACAAAGTCTGTTCAATACACCAATCAGCCTCTTCCTGGCTCTGACCTTTCCATGCAAAAACACCAATACCAGCAGCAGCAATTGCAGCAGCAGCGTGATCTTGCGTAGAGAAGATATTACAAGAGCTCCACTTAACTTCAGCGCCTAAAGCGATCAAAGTTTCAATAAGAACTGCAGTTTGAATAGTCATGTGTAAGCAACCTGCTACACGTGCACCTTTCAAAGGTTGAGAAGCACCGTACTCAGCACGAAGCGACATAAGACCTGGCATTTCAGCTTCTGCTAAACGGATCTCTTTACGACCCCATGCAGCAAGGCTCATATCTGCAACCTTGTAAGGCAATTTAAAATCGATTTGTGATTTTGTTTCTGTTGACATATTTATAAATTAAGAATTATGAATTAAGAAAATAATTTCTGATGTCGGATTTCCTAAGCGCCTTTGTGTGTATTTTTCTTTGCGTCTTTGCATGAAACTTTTTTATTTACCCCGCATTTGTTCTTCAGTCATCATCGTTGCGTCGCACTCTTGTACTTTCTGAACTTCACGCATCTCTGTGTCCTCTGTGCAACACTCTTGTATTTCTTTGTGGTAAAACATTCGCTAAAGAAATTTAACCGCAGAGAAAACCAGAGGACAACCCACAAAGCACGCTGAGAAAGAACTGATGCAAATGTACCTCGCTTAGGAGAATATTCTACCACACAGTAAAACTTTGGGAGGAAGTAGAGATATAAAGTACTTTCACAGGACAAACTCCTTTTTCACCATGGCAAAGGCAACCCAAAAAGAAGATTCAGCTACTGTGCATACACCACTTGATACTAAAGACCTGGCAATACTTCGCTTACTGCAGGAAAATGCACGAATAACCGTAAAAGAAATCTCTGACAAAGTCCACCTAAGCACAACCCCCGTTCACGAACGTATCAAACGAATGGAAGAAAGCGGGGTAATAAAGCAATACGCCACGTTAGTCGATCATGCTAAAGTAAAGAAAGGCCTCATGGTAATTTGCTATGTTTCTTTAAAGCAACACAGCAAAAATGCCGGCGACAAGTTTATAAAAACCATTCATGCATTAAACGAAGTAATAGAGTGTTATAACATCTCTGGGGAGTTCGATTTCATGCTTAAAGTAGTAGCTGAAGACATGAATGCCTACTACGACTTCCACGTAAACCGTTTAAGCCAGATTGAAAACATAGGCAATGTGCAAAGCGTATTTGTAATGGGGATTATTAAACAGACACACCAGTTGGTTTATTAGCTCAACCCTTATCCTGAAGGAGAAGAACTAGGAGCGAGGCTTTTCTCCATAATATAATCGTTCATAAAATATCCGCTTCCAATGTCGATATCCTCTTCGCTTATAACATGGTAGCCCTTCTTTTCGTAAAACGTTCTCGCTTTATTATTCCTGTTTACATTTAGCTGTAAGCTTTCGGCGCCATCTTTTGCAGCTTCTTCTTCCACGGCTTTAAGCAAAGCTTTTCCTGCACCAGTCTTCTGGTAATCAGGAAGTACATAAAGTTTGTGCAGTTTCCATGATCTTTCTACGTTCCATGAGAAGGACGCAAATCCGATTGCCTGTTCTTCAACCTGTGCAAGTAAAAACTTGTGGTCGTTCTCAAACTGATTTTCCAAAGCAGACATACTATAAAACATGTGCAGCATAAAGTCCAATTGCTCAGCAGATAAAATACTGCCGTAAGTAACCGGCCATGTTTTAAAAGCTATCTCCTGGATAACTGGTATGTGCTGGTTTTCTGCTGTTATAATCGTCATTATACGACTGGCGTTTTTACTTTCTCAAATTTATTACGCGATAGGTTGTGGTGCTTTCTTATTGCTTTAAAAGAAAGGCTTATACAATATCCATAACTCACAAAAGCCCCCAGTACCAACAGCCCCGCTGATACATATTTAGCAAGCACTTTATTTTCACCAAGAAATAGAAAACAATCATAAGCTCCATGAAAAACCACTGCCCAAAATAATCCTACGGTACGCAGCCATACCGCTTTTGAGGGATGAAACTTGGCTAGTCCTACATAGTACCCCATTAAAACTGCAAAGCTGGCATGAGCAGGCACTGTTAAAAACATTCGTAATATTCCAACATCGCTACCAAAACGATAAACATAACCTAGGTTTTCAAAGACGGCAAAGCCCATACTTACAAATATGCTGTACACAATTCCATCGAAAGGTTCGTCGAATGCTTTCTTTGGGTAGGCGTACCAGCGAAGCATACAATACTTCCCAAATTCTTCGGCCAGGGCAACTACAATAAAAGCTTTTAGCAGCGTATGTACTAAACCTTTCTCAAAATTGGTGTCAAGAAAATTACCGGTAAACCTTTCAATATAAATTACGGGCACAGCACTAATTACGCCCAGGAAAAAACAAACCGCCAGGTGTATAAGCGGTTCTTTATTATACCTGTCCTTCAGGTAAATAAAAAGCATTATAAGAATTGCCGGGGCTAAAGCTATTGCAAACACGTACATTAAAAGGACAGTTTAAAAAGAAACAATTTCCCGGATAAGTTATCAATAATAAAGCCCGTATTTTTCTTTGTTTAGCCAGCATTTATTTTTTAATGGAGCATTCTTGCGTCGCACTCTTGTACTTGTAACGCTTTATGCACCTTTAGGTTCCACTTTTTTAAAGCCCTACAGTTTGGAGACTTCTTTCTTATTCTTTTTCTTCTGTATCCACTTATTCACGCGGTGGGAAAGTACGGCACTTCCAGCACCTACAATTGCTGAACCTAACAAATCAGTAGGATAGTGCTGACCTAAATACATTCTTGAGTAACCGACCCCTACAGCCCACCCGTAAGCAGGAACAATTACATACCACTTAGGATGATTGATAGATAAAGAAGTAGCTGTTGAAAATGCAACTGAAGTATGCCCGGAGGGAAACGATTCTCCATCTTCATATTCATCAGGGAAGACACCTGTATATTTTTGATAGGGTCTTTGCCGGTCAACAAGCCTCTTCAACCCTTCAGTAGCGACAAATGTTATAACAAGTGAGCCAAACATTTCAAGACTTTCTTCTCTTAGTTTTTTGTCGTGCGTAAAAAATCCTGTTGCTAACATTGCTGCAGGTAATCCTACGCTTATTGGTTTCGCACTTTGGCTGGCATACTTCCAAACAGTCGAATTAGGATTTTGAGGGTTTGCATTACGCACCGCATCTATTTCCCAAGTCTGAGCATGCGTTATTAAAAAAAAGAAAGAGCATACTAAACCGAGTATGCTCTTCAAAAGTCGTGATTGTATTATCATAATTAATTTTAAGAAACGAACTTCAAGAACCTGTTACTTAAAGCCGAGTTTAGTAGTTACCGTACAAGTGAGTGACACAACGATGTTAATAGTAGCACTTAGCTTGTTACCAAAAGGAATTTCAAGCCTGACTAACAAACGTTTTACGAAACAATAAATTACAAGTTAGCAAGGCTTTCTTCCAAAACTTTAATTCTCGCTTCTGCATCTGCCTGCTTCTTTTTTTCAAGGTCAACAACCTCTTGTTTTGCGTTTTGTACAAACCGATCGTTGCTTAATTTTTTACTTACACTTTCCAGGAACTTTTGCTGGTGCTCAAGGTCTTTAAGTAACTCAGTTCGTAACGCTCCGGCATTTATTTTTTGTTCGCTTTCAATATAAAATTTATCCTTTTCAACTGCTACAACAATGGTGTTAGCGACAGTCTCATTTGTATAATTTATGATCGAAGTATTTACTTGTTTTGCGAGAATGTTTTCGATAGGTTTATACGCTTCGGTGTTCGCTGTTTGTACATAAAGCTGTATGATTTCTTTCGGCTTTATCTGGTTCTTGTTTCGGGCATCTCTTAGTGCTGTGATTACTTGTTTAAGCAATTCGCCTTCGGCTAAAATCACTTCGTCAGCTTGTTCAATCTTATCGAATTGCTTCACGCAAAGGTCGTCTTCGTGGTTCTGCAGCAAATGGTACAACTCTTCGCT
>JAQBNN010000183.1 GCA_028288505.1 Segetibacter sp.
GACATAAATGCAACAAAACTTAAGTCCGGAAAACATCCGTTCAACAAATATTGCTCATTGTCCAGCTAAACCAGTTGCGAAATAGTTTGGAACTCTAAAAATCTTTCTTTTCCTGTAGCGCACAACGGCTACGGCTTGGCGATGTGGCGGCATTTGAAAACCGTCAGACCGTAACGGTTGCTGAATAAAATTACAAAAGATGATAATTACAACTACAGCTTGGCATTATTCGTCGGCTGGAACTGAAGCCAAATAGCGAATTAAATAGTTGAGCATATATTCGTCGCCCAGCCATATTGCCAAGCCGCCTGTTGTGCGTTGTATTTCTGTCAGTACAGTCTTTGCAAAGTGTCCTTGTTTGTAATAAAAAGTCCTTCGTCATTCATTATGTAAATATTGTTGTGCTGTGTCTTTTTCAAATACGCAAAATGTCCTGGGATTTTATACTCCTTAAGCCCTGTTTCTTTGCTGTAAGAAGCAAAATAAGCATAAGTTTCTTCGAATGATTTTTCGTATCCTGCTCCGGATATGTAAACAAAGTCAGTAAAACTTGCAACATTATTAACTTGTCTGCAAGTTGCAAGTTTTGCTAAAGTGTCAACTTGTTTATTCTTTTCTAATAAGAGTTTTATGTTGTGGTCGTTTGAGTCATCAATTTTATACGGTAACTCAATTTCTTTATACTGATTTTTCTGCTCTGTTCCATTTTTAACCAAAGTCCAGTCATTAGTTAAGTTCAAGCCATTTAATTGATAAATCTTATTGTCCACTGTTTGAACTAACAGTTTTTCTTTTGGATTTGAAACAATATTCAAAGGGAAAAATGTTTTAGTGTCAAGATTAAAGGTTTTCCAAGTTTTGCCAAAGTCTTTTGATAAGTATAACCTTGAATAATCTGGTTCATGAATTCCTCGCCAACTGTCCAACCCAACTAAGTAGCCATTGTCCGTTAATGTAACCTCGTCAAACAATAAATTCGTTTCTAATTCTGTCCAACTTTTTCCGCCATCATTTGAGAGGATTAAACCTTTTCCATATTTACAAGCAATAATTGTGTCATTGGAAATGTCAAAAACATTTTGAATTGTTTTGGCAGCATCTTCAATATTTTTCTTGTGGTTATTTTGTCTGCAACTACAAAAGGCTAAAAGTAAAAGTGTCAAAAGTTTAAGGTGTCTCATAATATAACGCCTAACTCAGAGATTGTAGCAACTTTAAAACTAATGCATTGCAACAATGCACGCAAATTGGTATGCTTTACGAATTTAAGCCGGTGCCCTTTGGCCAAAAGGTACAAGTGAGTAACACAACGCTGTTGCTATCACAACCCATGCTCGCTACAAAAATAATTTTAAGATCCAACGGGTGTTTTCGACATAATTCGGTTCGAGTAAAAAGCGCTGCTTTTAAAGGAGCTAACACTGTTCACATCTGTTCTAAACTTCTTACATCCAAAATCTTCTTAGTATAGTTTTTATAAGTAAATTACAAAAACATGTAAAATATGCTTTGGAGAAAATTTAGCGGAGAGCCACTTCATCTTCCTATTAAAGATGCTGTAGAAGCAGCCATTAAAAAAGAAACAGCAGCAGGTAACAAATTAAAAGTTTGCATTGGTACCGACAGCCAGGTTAAGGGCCAGGAAACCGAGTTCGCAACCGTTATTGTTTTCTTACGTGAAGGCCACGGTGGTTTTATGTACATCCACAACGAAAAGACGAAACAAAAGTTCAGCATTAAAGAAAGAATGCTGGTTGAAGTTGCGAAAAGCATTGAGATCGCTTACGAACTCTGTAACCTTTTTACAACTTACGATGTTGATATGGAGGTGCATGCCGATATAAACACAAACCCTCAATTTAAAAGCAACGATGCTTTACGCGAAGCAATGGGTTACATCTTAGGAATGGGCTTTGCCTTTAAAGCAAAACCAGAAGCTTTCGCCAGCAGCAGCTGCGCTAATAAAGTAGTTAACTAAGCACGGAAAACTTCTACATTATAAAAACCAGTCTCCACTGGTTAAGGGAATCCTTTCCTCATTACATTCTTCTTGCTTACTCTTGTTCATCACTTTCAAAGTATTCTTTGTACGATTGTTCTATGTAGGCGAGCATTTTATCGCGTCCTTGCTTTTTTTCGGCACTGGTAACAAAGTGTTGTGGTAGAAATTGCCACGTTTTTCGCATTGCATCTAAAAACGCCTTTACATTAGCAGCTACTGTTCGTTGGTTTTCTTTATCGGCTTTAGTGAAGGCGAGGTTGAAAGGCACCTGCCATTTTCCTAGTTGGTTTACAAATTCAAGATCGATTGCCTGGGGGGTGTGGCGACTATCGAGCAGCACAAATACGTTTACTAAATTCTCTCTCTTGCGTAAATAGTTTTCAATCATTTGTTCCCATCGGCGACGTGCAGTTTGAGAGACTTTCGCAAAACCATAACCGGGAAGATCGACAATATACCATTTGTCGAACTTGTCGTTTGGCTTGTGGTTATCCTTCAAACTACTTATCTCAAAATGGTTGATCATTTGGGTTTTACCTGGTGCGCTGGAAGTTTTTGCCAGTTTCTGGTTGTTACAGATCATGTTGATCAGCGAAGACTTGCCCACATTACTTCTTCCAATAAAGGCATATTCGGGCTTATCGGGAACAGGGCAATTGGTGTAATCGGGACTGGAAATAAGGTATTCCGCAGAAGCTATAATCATGGGTGCAAGTTAACGATTGTTGCGTACAGGACGAATCGTACAAGTGAGTGACACAACAATGATGAGGAAAGAATTAATGCCGGTACCCAAAAAAAGTCCTTCATACTTAGGCAACATTAAAGTTATCAAGGACTTAAATCAATGCACTTTCTTTTTGGTTTAATAAATTCTTTTATAAGCTTTTATTTTGAAAAAAGTTGTATTCCCTTACCTTTGCGCCAATTTAAAAGCTTACGATAAATAATCATATATGGCGAACATTGGTAAGGTTAAACAGGTGATCAGTGCGGTTGTAGACGTACAATTTGAAGAAGGGACATTGCCTGAGATCTATAACGCTTTGGAAGTAAAGCGTGAAAACGGGGATATCCTCGTTCTTGAAGTACAACAACACCTTGGAGAAGATAGCGTACGTACCATTGCGATGGACGGTACTGAGGGTTTGGTTAGAGGTACAGAGGTGATTGACACTGGTCTTGCTATTACAATGCCTATTGGTGAAAATATTAATGGTCGCTTATTTAATGTAACCGGCGATCCTATCGATGGATTACCAAGAGTTAGCAAAGTGGGTGGTCGCCCGATACACAGTAAGCCTCCTACATTTGAAAATCTTAGTACAGCTTCTGAAATTTTATATACCGGTATTAAAGTAATTGACCTGATTGAGCCTTATGCAAAAGGTGGTAAAATTGGTCTTTTTGGTGGTGCGGGTGTTGGTAAAACAGTATTGATACAGGAGCTGATTAATAATATTGCAAAAGGCCACGGTGGTCTTTCTGTATTTGCCGGTGTGGGTGAAAGAACTCGTGAAGGTAATGACCTGATGAGAGAGATGATTGAGGCAGGCATTATGAAGTATGGTGAAGAATTTAAGCACAGCATGGAAGAAGGCGGATGGGATCTTGATAAAGTGAACATGAACGATTTGAAAGAATCGAAAGCAACTTTCGTTTTTGGACAGATGAACGAACCTCCTGGAGCTCGTGCTCGTGTTGCCCTTAGCGGGTTGACACTGGCTGAATATTTCCGTGATGGCGATGGTACCGGTAAAGGTCGTGATATCCTTTTCTTCGTTGATAACATCTTCCGTTTTACACAGGCTGGATCTGAAGTATCGGCGTTATTGGGCCGTATGCCATCAGCTGTAGGTTACCAACCGACGCTGGCTACTGAAATGGGATTGATGCAAGAGCGTATTACTTCAACAAGAAATGGTTCAATTACATCGGTTCAAGCGGTTTATGTACCGGCGGATGACTTAACCGACCCGGCTCCTGCAACTACTTTCGCTCACCTTGATGCAACTACTGTGTTGAGCCGTAAGATTGCTGACTTAGGTATTTATCCTGCGGTGGATCCTTTGGATAGCACAAGCCGGATCTTAACTCCGTTGATTGTTGGTGCTCATCATTATGATACCGCGAACCGCGTTAAATTAATTCTACAGCGTTATAAGGAACTACAGGATATTATCGCAATTCTTGGTTTGGATGAATTGAGTGATGAAGATAAATTAACAGTAGCAAGAGCTCGTAAGGTGCAACGTTTCCTTTCTCATACTTTCCACGTGGCAGAGAAGTTCACCGGTTTGAAAGGCGTATTTGTTAGTATAGAGGATACTATCCGTGGTTTTAATTCAATTATGGATGGCGAGGTAGACGATTATCCTGAAGCAGCTTTCAACCTTGTAGGAACATTGGAAGATGCAATTGAAAAAGGTAAAAAACTATTAGAGCAGGCTAAAGCCTAATTTGAAAATTTGAAGGTGTGCTAATTTGAAAGGTTAGCCTCTTTATACATCATTTTCAAGTTTTCAAATTGACTAATTTAATTATGACTTTAGAAATATTAACTCCCGAAAAGAAGCTTTACAGTGGCAGCGTGTACGGTGTTCAGTTACCAGGCTCCGATGGTTTATTTGAAGTTTTAGATCGGCACGCTCCTTTGGTGAGTGCTCTGACGAAAGGGAACTTAAAGATCTTAAAAGATAAAAACACCTTTACCAACTTTGCCATTCAAGGCGGTTTTGTTGAGGTCTTCAATAATAAAACAACAGTTCTTGTAGAAGGTGCTGTAGAGCTTTAAGCAATAAATAAGTAGAAAAAGAAAGCCCCTCGTTAGTAACGAGGGGCTTTCTTTTTCTTGTAAAGTTTTTATTAATGAACTTTTGAAAATTGTTTTTGTGGTTCTTCTGTAATTACCGGCTGTACTGATTGTGGTAATACTTTTGATTTTCTCCGTTCTGTTTCGTACGGTCCGTTTGTAAGGTCCTGCAGGTTCGAATTCCATTTTTCTACTACTCTTGACTGATCGAATTGACGGGAAAAATAATAACCGTTAATGGCGAGTTTCTGACCAAGTGACGGGGACAGGTGTATTTCAATCAGTCTCTCTGCCATAGCCGCTGCATCATCCGAATTTACGAGACAGCCGTTCTGGTGATCTTTAATAAAATAGGGAATGCCGCCAACATTAGTGGAAATTACAGGTAGACCTAAAGCCATCATTTCAATAAGGGAAACAGGAGCGTTGTCAATTTTATTTGTACAAATATAAAAATCACATTTTTTTGATAACTCAATATTCTCTTCGTGGTTGAGAAAGCCGGAGAAGACTACTTCATTCTCTAAATCCCATTCTTTACAGAGTGTCTTTAAGCGATGAAGACTGCCATTATCTTTTCCAGCGATATAGAGTGTGAAAGGGTAGTTTTTCTGTTTGATTATCCTTGCAACTTCAAGAGCCATTTCAGGATTATAGATGTCTTCCAATGTCCTCATCCATAAAATTGAGAGGTTAAACCGTTCCTTTTTTATAAAAGGGTACAACTCCAGGTCAAGAGAGTTTTCAATTAAAGTAGTAGGTAGGTTGTATTTCTCAAGCCTTTCAATAAAAAAAGAAGAAGGACATACTACAAGATCGGCTCTTTTTAAACTTTTAAGATATCGCGCCGGGTTTTGATCTATTAAATCAGGTATGCCGCCGCCATGCATTACCAAAACAAGCTTCTTGCCTAAAAGCTTTACCATCTTCGACGATAACTCCTGCCAAACAAAACTGCCCCCACCATTGAACCACGGAATAATGGCGACGTCGTATTTTTTCCGCTGAAAGAATGTAGTAATGAATGTATCAAATAGCCTGGGAAGCCTGTTTAAGTATACAGAAGTTTTAACTACGGGAGTGCCTTTGTCAGAAAGTAGCTCCGCTAACTGGCAAGGTGCTGAACGAGGAATTTTATTCCTTGTTTTTTTTGACCAAAATATACCGACAATAAGAAGTCCTTTATTCAGCATTTAACATTATTAATCAGGATATTAAGATGTTCTAAATAATCAAAAGGCTGCACTGGTTTTTTAGCGAGCATTAAAGTTAACACCTTTTCGTACACTGGCAATTGCAGGAATTAGAAGTTCTAACTAATCCTTAAAGTTCTTTTTATATCGCATATAGGCATTGCTTTTGTTCCAACTTCAACATAATTATTCAATCAATAAAATATGACGAGGATTATGAAAATGAGGAATTTTTTAGTCTCAGGAGGGATTCTTGCATCCCTGTTTTTGTCTAGTTGCTCTAAGGAGCCCTTAGCTGGTCTGACCGAGGAAGATTCAAGGATCTACATTACAAACTATGACTCTACAGCTCGTTTTTCAAACTTCAACACCTTCAGTGTTTCCGACTCTGTTACAGTTATAAACAATGGGCAAGTATCAAAACAATTAACAAGTGTGGATCTGGCATTTATTAATGCCACAAAAGAGGTAATGCGTTCGAAAGGCTTTAGCTTAGTTTCCAAAGGTGACAGTCCTGATGTAGGGGTAAATGTGACCCGCATTTACAATACCTCAACCGGTGTTATTAATTACAACGACTATTTTGGCGGCTATGGCGGTTTTTACGATCCTTACTATTGGGGATATGGCGGGTATGGCTATTATAGCCCTTACCAATATGCCACTTACACGGTTAGGGAAGGCGCTTTATCAATTGACATTCTTAATCTAAAACAAGCAGCGTCTACCAACCAAATAAAGGTAGTTTGGACTGGTTTAATTCGCGGCTCGGGCATTTTTAATGCTGCAACTGCGGCTAGCCAGGTTAATATGTTGTTTCAGCAATCCCCTTATTTAACAACCCACTAATCTTACAAACAAGAATGAAAAAGATAATATCAGCAGGATTAATATTTTTAGGTTCCATTACTTGTGAGGACCTATTCGCACAGAGCAATCAAAGCAATAAATTAAAATTTGAGGCAGGATACAATGTAAGCATGCCTGTAGGATCGTTTAAAGAAGACTATGTTAGCAAAACCTCTTTTCGGGGCGGATATGGTGCTGTAAATTACCACTTCAACCCGAGGTTTGCATTAGGATTGAATGTTGGTTACCAATCGTTTTATGAGCGTTTTGGCAGGCAAACATACAAAATGGATAACAACCAAACAGTGAGCGCAGTAGTTACAAATACTGTTGAGTTGATGCCCGTTTTAGTTAAAGGCACTTTTTTCCCAATGGGAAATTCTACCGCTAAAGTACAGCCATATGTGGCAGCCGGTGCCGGGGTCAACTTTGTTAATTACGGCCAGTACCTGGGCGAATTTGGCGGTAATGATTTTTCTACTCCTTTGACAGTTCAGGGTGGTACAGGTGTAAGTGTTGCTTTTGGCAAAACAAAAACATCGGCATTTAAAATAGGAGCCAATTATAATTATGTTCCTTACAATCGCAACGAGTTAACCAACCTTAATAGTGTTGGCGTACATGCCGGTATTACTTTTCCTTTAAAGTAAACGCTGGTTAAAATTGTAAAACCTCCGGATCATCCGGAGGTTTTTTTATTTAATACACGTTGGTTTTTTTTGATACCAGCTTTTTGTTTTCATAGCATCATCGTTGCGTCGCAATCACTTTATCGGTATATCTTTTGGCGACAGTGTTATGCAGTTGAATAAGCGTAACGATTTTATAAGGGTAGTGTTATTTACAAAGTAGGGTTACATAACAAGTAGGATTACTAAAAGCAGTCAGGAAAAGCTCAAAAAACATTTGCAGTTGAAGAGTGCGACGCAAGGATGACTAACCGGAGTTACTACTGCCGGAACCAAAAGAATCCTAATTCAATTGAGGGTCTATCGGGTAGTTTATAAGCTGCACATATTCGCCACCTAATTGTTGCAAGGCAAACTTCCAGGTGTCGTTTGCATCTTTAGGGAAAATTAATTTTTTTGTTGCATCACTGGTTATCCAGCTTTTCTGTGTCATTTCTTCCTGCAATTGACCTTCGCCCCAACCGCTGTAGCCAATAAAGAAGCGTATATCTTTTTCGGTTAGTTTGCCGTCTTTAATAAGGCTTACCACTTCCTGAAAATCACCTCCCCAATAAATGCCATCAGCAATCTCAAAACCGCCGGGCACCAGGTGTGGACATTGGTGCAAAAAATGTACAGTATCTAATTGAACCGGTCCGCCAAAAAACACCGGGAAAGTGCTTTCCGAAACGTCTGAAATTAGTTCGCCCAACACCTGCTCGTATTGCTTGTTTAGCACAAAGCCAAAGCTGCCTTCCTGCTGGTGATCGCAAATTATTATAACCGTCCTGGTAAAGTTCGGATCTTTTAAAAAGGGATCGGCAATAAGAATTTTACCTGGGGCTAAATCATTCATACCGTAAAAGTTAGAATTTTAAACAATTTATCAAATCTATTGAGGCAATTTTTATTCCACTGTCAATACTCAGTTAAAAAGGCGTATCATTAGGATGGTCTTTAAAAAACACTGAACATTGCTTTTATATTTGCCGCGATGAAAAGAATTTTCCCCGTAATTGTTGTTCTTATCTCCCTCTCGCTTGTTGGCATTATCGCTATACAGTTCAGTTGGTTTAAAAATATGATTATTTTAAAGCAGGAGCAGTTGCAAGCACGGGTAGAAGAAGCTGCAACAGTTGTAGCGAACGAATTAAGTAGCACGGCTTCATCAGCACCTTATTTTAAAATTCCACGCAAACCAAATATTAGTTTGTTGCCCGAGGATGCTACTTATGGTATGATGCCTACTTTATCGCAACACTACAGCGAGTTTGAAATTAGGGAGAAGCTGGAAAAAGTTTTCGAGGAAAAGAACCTTAAAGATGTACAGTTCGAGTTTGCTATTACAGCCAATTCAAATATGTACAATATTGAGTTGCAGTCAAAAGATTTTTTAAAGGAATCTGCCGACACTGTTCATAATAAAATAAAAATAATTGGAATACTGCCCGAGACAGGCAGCGACATGGAAGGACTGGTCCCTTACGAACACCTTATCTTAATTGTTCCTGATTTTAAAACGCAGGTATGGGAATCAATTATCTGGATGATTGTTGCCTCGGCTTTTTTTACACTTATTATAATCGCCGCTTTCTTTTTAACGGTTAGAACCCTCTTGCGCCAGAAAAAGTTGAGCGAGATAAAGACTGACTTTATCAACAACATGACCCACGAGTTTAAAACTCCACTCGCCACCATCTCTCTAGCAGTTGATGCCCTTAAGAACGAAAAAGTGCAACACAATATTGAGAAGATGAATTACTTCAGCGGGATAATTAAAGAGGAGAATAAAAGGATGAACAAGCACGTAGAAACAATTTTACAGGCAGCCCTTTTAGATAAGCAGGAACTTAAGATCAGCCTTGTTCCTATACATGCTACCGATTTAATTAAGAACGTTGTAAATAATAACAACCTTCGGCTACAAGACAAAGGTGGTAGAGTTGAACTGAACCTGAAAGCAACTAACGATGTGATTGATGCAGATGAAAATCACTTCACCAACATGCTTTCCAACCT
Organism: Segetibacter sp.; assembly: GCA_028288505.1. GTDB lineage: Bacteria > Bacteroidota > Bacteroidia > Chitinophagales > Chitinophagaceae > Segetibacter. The sequence goes on from JAQBNN010000183.1 coordinate 9,544, forward strand.
CATCGATAACTCAATAAAGTACTCAAAAGAAAATCATCCGCTGGTTATAAAAGTGCATACCAGCAGTACCCACAAACACCTGCAAATCAAAATTGAAGACAATGGAATTGGCATGAACAAAGAAACTGTAAAGCGCATCTTCGAAAAGTTTTATCGTGCCCACACCGGCAACATTCACAACGTAAAAGGTTTCGGCCTTGGTATGAGCTATGTAAGAACCGTTGTGGACGAGCACAAAGGAAAAATTAAGGTGGATAGTACTTTAGGCAAAGGCAGTTGCTTTACTGTCGAAATTCCTTTAGCAGAAAACGGCAAGAGTTAATTATGCTGTAATTATACTTTTGGGAGCCAGCTTCAATTTTTCATGGCTTCATCGTTGTGTCACTCACTTGTACTTACAGTTTTTCATTGCATCAATACCCGCAATTTGGTGCATCCAATACCTCCACCTCAGAGCTAGTAATTAAGGAAGTTTGATCTGCAAAAAGTAAACACCCATCGCCATAGCTGAGAAACCTGAACTCATGCTCAAGCGCGTACGTGTAAACTTTCTTCCAATCATCGCCAATAAGTGCTGAGATCAGTAAGAGTAAAGTTGATTGTGGCTGGTGGAAGTTAGTAACGATACCTTTTACCACCCTCAGCTTATAACCTGGAGCAATTAGTATCCTTGTCCTGGTAATTAATCTTTCTATTTCATTTCGTTTCATCCAGGCAACCAGTCCATCTAAACTTTCCTTTGCGCCAGCGGTTACACCGCTTTCATAGGGCTCCCATTGATCAACCTCAAGTTCCGTAGCCTTAATTATTGGATTTCTAGAGATCTTTACGCCAATCCAATACAAACTCTCCAAGGTTCGCATGGCTGTTGTACCTACAGCAAATATGTTATCCCAAACATTTGTGGCGAGATTTTCAATCGTGCTAATATTTACATCAATAAACTCAGCATGCATTTCATGTTCTCTCAACACTTCAGCTTTCACAGGCTTAAATGTTCCTGCACCAACATGTAGGGTTACAAAGTCGGTTTTAATGTTCCTAACTCCTAAGTTCTTAAAAACACTATCGGTAAAATGAAGCCCGGCCGTAGGCGCCGCTACAGAGCCTTCACTTTTTGCGTATATGGTCTGGTATCTTTCCTTATCGCTTTCTTCTGCATGCCTGTGTAAGTAAGGCGGCAGTGGTATTTGCCCCGCCAGGTGTAGTACTTCGGCAAAAGACAGATCTGCCGGTTCCCAATTAAACTCCACTAAGAAACAATCAGACAAACGCTCTACAATTGCTGCACTTAAAATAATTTCCTGTTCATCATGCTGAACCTCCTTCTGCAAAATCATTCCCTGTTTCCACTTGCTGGCACCACCAATTAAAACTTTCCACAACACTTTATCTTTTTGCAGCATGGCAGAAGTAATATCGGCATATTGATCTGCCGGCTCAAGGCAAAAAACCTCAATTTTTGCCCCCGTATCTTTTTTAAAAAGTAGTCGAGCTTCCACTACGCGGGTATTATTAAACACCAAAAGACTCTTGGGTGGTAAAAAGTGGTGAATTTCCTTGTACGATGCTTCTTCAATCACACCGTTCTTAAAAACCAGCAATTTGCTGCTATCTCGGTCTTCCAATGGAAACTTCGCCACCTTTTCTTCGGGTAGTTCATAAGTGTAATCAAGGATAGAAATTGTTCTAGGATCCATCGTAAAGACAAATATATTGAGCGGCAGGAAATATTGTTTGAAAAGTTGGAGCCCAGATAGCAAAGTGAAGGCTCAAAAAAAATAGTCATCTTTTTCCTGCCAAAAATGCCTTTGTAGAATTTTAAATATCTATAGTTAGTGTGTTGATTTTTAACCACCTGTACTTCTATTAACATCTTTTCCACCGCTATTCACATCATTTCCCCAAAAACTCCTCATTGTAATCCTCAAAAGCACTACCAGTAAGGCTTTGAGCAATAAAAGTCTTGTGGATAAAAAGAATGACTTTTTATTTGCATTGAAAGTGGGAAAAAGTGTTATTTTGTGTAGATAAATGGAAAAATTGAACCAAATTATTCACAAATGAGCCGATCCTTCCTTGGCGAATTCGAAGCAACCCTGGATACCAAGGGTCGTTTTTTGATTCCTGCCGGCTTTAAAAAGCAATTAAAGGAAGGTGAGAACACCTTTGTTTTAAATCGTGGTTTAGAAAAGTGTATTACACTTTATCCCATGGATGTATGGGAGCCGTTATCCAAACAAATCAATAGCCTTAATCAATTTGATCCAAATGTACGCCGATTTACCAGGCAGTTTTTGGGCGGTGCAACAGAAGTTGAGATGGATGGCGCAGGAAGAATGCTTTTACCGCAAACGCTAAAAGAGCACGCCGACCTGCAAAAAGACATAATAATGGTTGCGGTAGGAGATAAGGTAGAGATATGGGATGCAACAAAATATAAAAAGTTCTTTGAAGATTTTTCACCGCATGAGTTTAGTGCATTGGCAGCGCAGGTGATGACAGGTAATTCTGAAACTAAGCTGTAATGGCAGACGAGAAGGGAAATATCAAACATCATTCTTCCGACTATCATGTGCCCGTGTTGTTTCACGAAAGCATGGAAGCACTAGCCATAAAGCCGGAAGGCGTTTATGTTGATTGCACTTTTGGTGGCGGTGGACACACCCGGGGAATTTTAGACCTTCTTGGACCGGGAGGAAAGTTAATCGCATTTGACCAGGATGAAGACGCCAAGCAAAACTTGCCTGAAGATGATAGAGTAGTTTTTGTTGCTGCGAACTTCAGGTACTTAAGCCGCTTTCTTCGCATAAACAAGTTTCCAACTGTTGACGGTGTGCTTGCTGACCTTGGTGTTAGCAGCCATCAATTTGATGAGGCGGAAAGAGGTTTCTCCACAAGGTTTGAAGGACCACTTGATATGCGAATGGATCAACGTCAAGATCTTGGCGCTTCTGATATTTTAAAGAGCTATAGCGAACAGCAGTTGCACAAATTATTCGAGCAATATGGCGAGGTTACCAATTCAAAAACTTTAGCTAAGCACATTGTTACTAATCGCACTCAAAGCTCCTTAAAAACAATTGCACAGTTTAAAGCCCTTATCAACCCAGTTGTAAAAGGAAATCCTAATAAGTATTTAGCGCAGGTTTTCCAGGCGCTAAGAATTGAAGTGAATGATGAGATGGGCGCACTTAAAGAAATGCTTGAGCAAATACCTGCAGTGCTAAAACCAGGTGGAAGAGCGGCGATCATAACCTTTCATTCGATTGAAGACAGGTTGGTTAAGAGCTTTTTTAAACAAGGAACATTCGAAGAGTTGGAAGAAAATCCTTTGATGAATACAGAGCGAGTGAGTGAGTTAAAAGTGATAACAAAGAAGCCAATTATTGCATCGCCACAAGAGACAAAAGTGAACCCGAGAAGCCGCAGTGCAAAGCTTAGGGTAGCTGAAAAGAAAGGAGAATAAGTGATTACATAATAGTGCAGATTTTAAAGTGCAAAAGATTAAAGACCCTAAGGAAGGAAAAGTACTTAAGAATGGATGTAAGAAGAAATGATGAGCCTAACAATTGTATAAGCATTTAGCATCGTTGCGTCGCACACTTGTACTGGTAGTACAATAATCGACAAGAAAAAATACAAGGTAGGAAAAGCTGAACAGGGCGATACCTGATAAACGTAATGCGACGCAACGGCTGCTTAATAGGAGTGCAAAAGTTTGACACAAAAAAATTCTAAAGAACTAAATGGCTGAAGAAAGTAAGATGGATAAAAAGAAGGTGTCGCTTAAGTTTTTAGGAGACTGGTTTAGCTATCGTTGGATATTAAACAACATCACCTTCTTTCTGTTTTTATCGGGCCTTG
>JAQBNN010000188.1 GCA_028288505.1 Segetibacter sp.
GTTTGTCCGCTTGTTTTCTTTGGCTTTTTATAGCACTAATCAACGAGCTGCGATAAATATTAGGAACATTAAACTGCTTCATGGTAAATTAAAGTGGCACGAAGGTACAAAGTTGCAAATGAATACAGTTACCGAGCAGCAACGGCAATTAAATAAATGGAATACTTTAACCATATTATTATTTTTGCCGTCATTGCTCACATTTAAATAAAACGGTCGTATGCCTAAAAATTTTGTGGTTGCTGATTGGGCAAAGACAAGCGCTATTTACGAGGTAAACATAAGGCAATATACTCCTGAAGGAACCTTTGCTGCTTTTGAAAAGGAATTGCCAAGGTTAAAAGCAATGGGTGTACAAACACTATGGTTTATGCCAATCACGCCTATTGGTAAAGAGAAGCGGAAGGACCGCTTAGGTAGTTATTATGCGTGTAGCGATTATACTTTTATCAACCCTGAATTTGGCTCTTTAAAAGATTTTAAATCGCTCGTTGACAAAGCCCACCTGCTTGGTTTTAAAGTTTTAATTGACTGGATAGCAAACCATACAGCGTGGGACCACAGATGGACGGTGGAGCACCCGGATTTTTATGCACGGGATGAGAACGAGAATTTTACAGAGAGAAACGGCTGGGACGATGTGATAGACCTCGACTACACCAATAAAGCTTTGTGGAAGGCGATGATAAAAGCGATGCAATATTGGGTTGACGTTTTTGATATTGATGGCTTCCGGTGCGACATGGCGCATTTAGTTCCGCTTGATTTCTGGTACCAGGCGAGGCTGCACCTGGAGAAAACTAAGAAGTTGTTTTGGCTTGCCGAATGCGAAGTGCCTGCCTACCACGCAGTGTTTGATGCAACTTATGCCTGGCAGTTGCTACATACTATGGAGGATTTATACAAAGGGAGATCAAGTACATACGAGTTAAAAAACGTGTTGAATAGCCACGAATCGCAGTTTCCTGCAAATGCTTTGCGTTTGTACTTTACCAGCAATCACGATGAAAACTCGCATAGCGGAAGTGAGTATGAAAGGCTGGGGAAAGGTGCACTGGCCTTTGCTGTGTTGTGTTTTACCTGGAAAAATTCGCTCCCCCTGATTTACACTGGGCAGGAGTTCGCCAACACAAAGCAGTTACTCTTTTTTGAGAAGGACGAAATTGACAGGAGCGGGGGAAACAAGTTGCATTATTTCTACCAGTCGCTACTTCAGTTGCGTACTAATCCTGCAATGGCTTCGGGCGATCCATCGGTAAGTTTTACTGAAATTACAACTGCAAACGAGGATAAGCTTATTGCGTTCGTAAGAAGAAAGGGTGAGCATGAAGTTTTTGTGGCGATTAACTTATCGCCAGCCCCTAAAGCAAAAATGATCTTGCCCGATTTGGAAGGAGGAAAATACATTAGTGCGTTTACCGGTCTTAGTTTTAACCTGTTTGCTGGTGAAACGATTGAACTACAGCCATGGGAATACCTTGTTTTTGCGAGGTAGGTTTTTGGGTGCCTGCTGTAGTAACTTCTTTGTTCTTTACTTGCGTCGCACTCTTGTACGGCAGTAGTTGCAGCAACAAATTTGCTCCTATATTTGAGGTCAACTGCTTACAATTAGAGAGCGCTTTGATGCATATAAATAACTGTACAAGTGAGTGACACAACGATGAAGCCATGAAAAACGAAAGCTGGTCAACAAAAGAAAAAATAAAAAGCCCGGTACAAATGGTACCGGGCTTTACTATGAATAGAAAACTGGTCTTATTGTCCGAGGTTCAATGGATAAACATAGCTTCCCTGGTAGCCAGGGTAAATGCCTTCCAATTTAACCGTGTAGCCTTTGTTTTTATCTAAAGCCTGGCGCAGTTCATCAACGCTTTTAACCGCCGCGCCATTTACACTAGTGATCACAAATCCGTCCTGCATTTTTGTACGGCTTAGTACACCACTACCTGTTTCTTTTACGATTACACCGCCAGGTATTTCAAGTTTAGCAGCCGTTGATTTGTCTACAGTTTGTAGCTTACCACCTAACTTCTCAATACTTGTTTCGCTCTTTACAACATCGGTGTTGCCACTCTTGTTTCTTAGCGTAAGGTTTGCAGTATTCTCTTTTCCGTCTCTAATGTAGGTAACGGTTACTTTGTCGCCGGGCTTGTACCTTGTAACCTGCTCAACCATTTCAGGACCAGAATTTACAGTTACTCCGTTGATTTTGGTAACTACGTCGCCCTTCTTAAGGCCAGCAGCCAATGCAGCACCACCTGTGGGAACATTTGTAACCAGTACGCCATTATCAATGTCTTTCACACCTAACTCTTTTTTCTGCTCATCGGTAAGGTTGCCTGAAGGATACTCGATACCGAGGTAAGCTCTTTGAACAGTTCCGAATTTAATAAGATCGTTAATTACTTTCTTTACAATGTTTACAGGTATTGCATAAGAATAACCAGCATAGCTACCAGTTGGTGAAGCAATCGCCGAGTTTATTCCAATTAAATGACCGTCTGTATTTATTAAAGCTCCACCGCTGTTTCCTGGATTTACCGCGGCGTCGGTCTGTAAGAAACTTTCGATAGGGCTTTCGCTCTGGCGGCTGTTTATACCAATTGAACGAGCCTTAGCACTAATGATACCGGCTGTAACGGTAACATCTAAAGTAAGCGGGTAGCCTACTGCTAAAACCCACTGTCCAAGTTTCACCTCGTCGCTGTTTCCATAAACAATGTAGGGGAAGTTGCTGCCTTCTATCTTTAGAACAGCAATGTCGCTACTGGGGTCAGTTCCTACCAGGGTGGCTTTGTATGAATGTTTGTTAGGAAGTGTAACATTTATCTCATCGGCTCCATCAATGACGTGATTGTTGGTTACAATGTAGCCGTCCTCGCTTATTATCACACCACTTCCGCTAGCTCTTTGCTCTGGCATAGAACGAGACCGGGGGCCGTTAAAAAACTGGTCGAAGATATCATCGCCAAACATGTCTCCGAAAGGACTGCTCTGGCGAGGTAAATTGTTAGTAACCTGTCTTGCTTTTGTTTTTGTTTTTATATGAACGATGGCCGGTGTAGCGGAGGTAGATGCAGCCGTAAAATCCACATTACCCGCGGCCTTATTCTCGTCGAAAAAACCTGCATAATTCACAGGAAGTTTTCCCGGCTCCTGCATGCCTGCCATTTGATGTTGGTTGTATTTATCATACCCCCAAACACTCAAAAAGGCTGTAGTAGCACTAATTAGCACAACCAAAAAAATGTTTTTAAATTTCATCATCTGTTTTTTTATAAGTAAGTCAAAAGATATGCCTGTTAAAGTAAGCAAACTAGTTAAACCATTTAAAAGCCTGATTACCATAGTAACCATTTAACAAACATTTGACGAAGACCCTCGTAGAAGACAAAATGAGAGTGGTTCTGTCAATTTTTCAAATGCTCCCTGCTAATTTTTCTTCTTTTCCTAGGTACATTAAAAAATGAATAGTGTCAACACCGTCCGCGTAATCTACTAAGGCCGGTTGTTGCGCTCCCCCGAACGGTATACCATAATGGCCCACAAGAGCCTGAACATCCTCGCTTGCTTTTACATCTTTTAGTACCTCCTCAACTTTAGTGTAATACTGGTAGTTAACCTGGCTCACGGGTGTAAACAAAGGCGCATTTTCGAGAAGAAGCACACTTCCATTGGTCATGTAGAACTTATTACTCATGAGCGCCACTGCTAATTGGTAGTCGTAATTGTTCTTATATTTCGACACGTCGAAGAAGTGAATATATTTATTAAGGGCGCCTATCAAGGCTTCAAAGTTGTATTCTTTTGGAATATACAATTTTGTCACATTCCTGCAACCAAGGCCAAAGTAAACGTTTATGTCGTCTGCTAATCCTTCTAATTCCTCCGCTGTCTCTGTTCCGTCTAATATGGCTACACTTGTCCGGTTCTTTCGAATAACGTTAGGATACTTTCCAAAATAATATTCAAAATACCGGCTCGTATTATTACTGCCCGTGGCTATATAAGCATCGCAACCTTTAATGTTGTCTTTTAAAACGATCAGTTCATCTATTTCATCGCTCCATTCTTTCATTTTACCAGCCAGGTGCTTAATTAAAACATCATCTTTCGACGAAAGTTTAATTACCTGCTTGTGCCCGGTGATAAAAATGCAAAGCAAGTCGTGAAAACCAACCATTGGGATATTCCCTGCCATTACAAGTCCTACTGTCTTAGGTGCATTGTTCTCGTCGGGAATGTTGTAATGCTTTGCCCATTGTTCTAGTTTTTCTTTTTGCAAAAATGCCTCTGCAATATTCTTCGCCGCCAGGTCTGTAAATTCTGGTACAAACCACTGGTTTGCTCTCTTTGCCATTTCCTTTGCCTCCTGCCAGTCGTGGCCATTATTTTGCATATATGCCCCGAGCCTTGTCAACAGTTCTGTTCTTTGTTGTAAAGTCATTCTTCAAACCTTATTTTTGCGCAGCAAAAGTACATTGATAAAAATTATATAAACCGAAACATATGGCGATCAAAATAACGGATGAGTGTATTAACTGCGGTGCCTGCGAGCCTGAGTGCCCAAATAATGCGATTTATGAAGGCGGCGTAGAGTGGGCAATGGCCGACGGGACCAATGTAAAAGGTACCTATACTTTAATGGATGGATCAGTAGTAACTTCTGACCAGAGACTGGAACCCATAGCTGTAGACACCTATTACATTACCCCAAATAAATGTACCGAGTGCCAGGGCTTTCATGAGGAGCCACAATGTGCTGCTGTTTGCCCGGTTGACTGCTGCGTACCAGACGAGATGTACGAAGAAACGGTAGAGGAATTGTTGGCTAAAAAAGAAAAAATGCACATTTAAGAAGATATTTTATTTCAAAAAAGGTGGAGGTTTTTCCTTCACCTTTTTTATTAAACTCTTTTTTTAATACCAGCTGCAGTCTTTCATAGCATCATCGTTGCTGTAGATGTCAACTAA
>JAQBNN010000221.1 GCA_028288505.1 Segetibacter sp.
ACTTGTATATCGTTATTCAACAACAAACATTTGTTGCAAACTTAATTGCATATCCACTTCACCGAGCCCATAAAAATGGCGTTAAGAAATAAAATAAATGTTACTGAACTCAAAACAAAGAAGTGAAGCACGTAAGTCGCACATAGCTAAATTAGAAACAACTGTTGTGACTTATTTCATTTTAGCCTGGCCTATTAATTTTTAGCCTTTTTTATGCGGTCTTGATTTTTTGTTTCGGGATCAAGAAAAAAAGTAAAACATAATAGACGAAGGGAAGGAGACCCTACAAGTGTGCGACGCAACAATGCTTAACAGTATTCCAAATGCTAAGTATAAAAAGATAATTCTAACCGCTTCTCCTATCAAACCATTGCTGCACTCTCACCGATAGCGAAACTGAAATAATACTAACAATAATCCCAGCCCCTACATCAAGTGGAAAATGCTCGCTAAGATATATTCTTGTGTAGCCTACAAGCGAAGCTATAAACAAGCTTAAAAACACGAGATCTTTTCTTTTACAAGCAATGCAATAAGCAAAGCAAAAGTAAAAGCGGTAGCAGTGTGCCCAGAAGGAAAACTGTTGAGCCATACAGCTCAACGCCCTGTACATAGTGTATGGCGGTAGAGTTAGCAAAGACGGTAGAAGGCCGTGTTTCGTTGGAGTAGATGAGATGCTTGCCCGCTTGGGTTAGTATTGAAGTGAAGGTAAAGGCGGCAAGCAATAAGGGTAAAAGTTTGGTCTTCTTTTTTATAAAAAAAATGAACAGCCACGCAAACTAAAGTAGTCCTTCGCCGGCATAAGTAAGGTACTTGAAAGTGAAATCAGCAACTAACCCAAAATCGTTATTCAATAACAGGAAGAACTCCTTTTTGCCAATATAAAAAGACAATGCTATTAAGAGCGATGCAATTAATAGGCTCAGCAATGAAGCCAGTCTATACTTGTAGAAATTAAATGTATTATCGGGCAACATACAAAGCTGTGGTAGGTGATTCAAAAAGGTCGTGATGCTCAGCAACTTTAAGTAGGTTTAGGGCACTTAAATCTGCTGCATTATCCTTTCTTGTAATAATTATTGCTGAGGGGTTTGCTCTTAAAGCTTTACCTAATTCAGCGGTGTTAGAGAACCTTTTAACTGGCTTGTTAAGGTAAAAATTATAGCCCGGGTTATAGATCTTGTATGCATAAACCTCTTGGTATTTGTGAACAATGTTAAGCGTTTTTGCTACAGGGTTTTGTTGATAAATAGCGGGGTAAACAAAATGAAGAATTATTGTATTAAAAACAGACCAGACTATGCAAATACTTATAACTCTCGAGTAGTTCGACCACTTCTTCCAGGAAAACATTACAGTAAGAGCGGCAATAAAACCTGCTAAAGAAAACAAAGGAATGTACTTAAGGTGGGCCGCTTCTATTTCATGAGAAAGGGCATGATGTGCTGCGAATGGAATTACAACTAGCAAGGCTAATAAAATATAGATGGGATACTTTTTATCGTTACCTAACCCTGTAATGTACCCTCTTAAATAGTGCCCTAATATAATTGCTGCAAAAGGGTAACACGGCATCGGGTAATTAGGAAGTTTGGTACTACTTATAGAAAAAAAAGTGACAAATGCGATAACCACAATGCCACTAAACTTTACCAGATCTGGAGTAAAAACGGACTTACTTTTTTTAAAAACCTCTCCTAAGTAAGTAGCAAATGGTAAAAGGCCAATTAGAACAAACAGTATTGTTACTAAAAAAATGCCCCCGTGACCTTCCTGTGGATCGGAGAAACGGTTGAGGTTGTGATCAATAAAGAAACCTCTTGTCCACTCGCCGTTTGTGGCTTTGTGAACGGCGAGATACCACGGCAGTGTAATTACTGCTATTAAAGCAACTGCAACTAATATTTTCCATGTAAAAACAAGGTTCCATTTTCTCTTGATAAAGATCCACGTTAGTAGACAGAGACCTGGTAAAGCAAGTGCGACAGGACCTTTTGCCAGAGTTGCCAATGCAAAAGATATAGCGGCAATTAACAGGTATAAAAATTTATTTTCCTGCAGATAAGTGTAAGCCGTAAACAGGCCTGTGGTTATAAAAAAAATAAGGTAGGGATCAGGCACCGATAACCTGAATTCGAATAAGAAATGTGTTGATGCAGTTAATACTAAAGCACTGCAAAAAGCAGTAAGAGGATCGGTAAAACGTTTCGAGAAAAAGAAAGTTATTACAACAGTAAGTATTCCAAGCCCAGCAGAAAAGAAACGGGCTGCCATTTCATTCACCCCAAATATTTTATAGGCGGCCATCATAAAGTAGTAGTGTAAAACCGGCTTATCTGTACGAAGCTCCTGGTTAAAGGTTGGAACAATCCAATCATTTCTTTGCAGCATTTCTCTTGCACATTGTGCATTCTTTGCTTCATCTAAGATGTAAATTGGGGCTGTCCCTAATTTAAATAGTAGCATGAAGGCTAATAAAGCAACTAAAAACTTAAAGTGGGAGGGTTTGTAAAAGCTATTCAATGAGTTTTAAATTATTTACGGCAAAATAAAAGAGCTATTGTTGCGGCGCTTTAACCGTTTTCTTTTCTTGCGGCTTTACAATTAAGTAATAATAGGCAATAATAATTAGGCCAATGGAAAAAGGGATTGCTGTATAAAAACGCAGAGAATCGTCGGTTGAATAAAACTCAACAATCATCCAATAAGCATTGGCGAAGATCCAGAAGACTACCGCTAGGTTGTGTAAAAATTCGCTTTTAATATGGCGGGTTTGCCATGTTATTAGTAATGCTGCACCAACGGTAGGAATTATCATTATTATCCCGATAGGCTTCCATAGCATTGCCCAGCTTAAATCTTTTAGCAGCCAAAAAACAATGTGCAGTTTTTCAAGTTTGCGAAATCTTGTTGGAATAGAATATATCTCGTTCTGTTGGGCCATCTTGTATTATTTAGGAAGTTGAAACAAATATAAACGATTGGTGTTTCAATTTGTGAGCATAAATGATAAGCTGTTGCTGGGGGTTGTTATAAAAGTACAAGTGAGTGACACAACGATGTTGAGCGATGCATTGCTGCTGGTCAAGAAAGAATATCTCAACTTAAAAAATTGAGCAGTTAGTCTAATGTTTTAATGTCTCTTGCAAATACTTTGTCAAATCGTTTTACATCTGCATCTGCATAAATAGGGGAGCGGCTTACGAGGTGGTCAGTAAGTTGTTTGGCAAAGAAGGGAGCAAGTGAACAACCCTTTGTTCCCATGCCGTTAAGAATGCCAACAGAAGGGTGGTGGGGATGTAAACCTACAAAAGGTCGGCGTTCCATATTGCTCGGCCTGTCGGCCGCAAAATGATCGACAATAGTGTAAGGCAACTTTAAAAATTGTTGTAACAAGGCCTCCGTTCTTTTCCTGAAAGCGTCGGTAGGTAAAAGGTTTTCAAATTTCCATTCGTAGCTTGACCCAACCCAAAACAGGTCGTCTTGCCACGGAACAATTGAAAGGCCACATTTGTAAATATGAGTTCGGGGTAAGCCAGGGATAGAAGCTACGAGCACCTCGCCTTTCATGTGGGAGTAAGGAAGGTTTTTAAAATACGGGTTACTGAATCCCTCAACTCCTTCACAGCAAAAGATCTTTTCAGCCTTTATGTCTTTATAGGTTACGGCACCAGGGGTGATGGAAGCGTGTTCCCAACTAAATTTTTCCTCTAAAAGAAAGTTGTGCTGCTTTAAACTATTTCTCCATTTAGCGAGCATTGTGTGCAGGTCAATCAATATGCATGGAGCAACCTGGCCTAGGCCAAAATAGGAATTGAAGTGCCTGGTCCAGTCACCGGGATTTTCGGGTAAGTGTAAATATTCTTTTTCATCAGGAAGCCTTTTTTCAAAAGCTTCTTTCATTTGTAGGGTTGTATGGAAATCAAGCAGGCTTGTAACGGTTAGCAGATCCGCGTTCAATTCATTTCCCAAACGCGTGTAATCATCTAAAGCAAACGGGAGCAATTCTTCAATACACCAGGTGCGTACTATTCTCCTGCCGGTCACCGGGTTTATAATTCCGCTGGCTACTTTAGTTGCCGTATTCTGCCTGTCCTCGTCAATTACAATAACTGTTTTACCGGCGTTAATAAGAGTCCAGCTTAAAAAAGTACCGCTGAGGCCTTGTCCTATAATTATATAATCCACTGTCATGTTTGCAAAGAAAGAAATTGTAAAGCAAAAAAAAGCCCATGACCAAAGTCATGAGCTAAAAGAAACCCCCCAATGATAACAGATTTAAGGCAGCAATTATTAGAAGGCAATCTGCACCTAATTATTAAAACAGCCTATACCTCATTTGTAGTATTTTCTTGTCGGGAAAGACTAAACCGGAGACTTTAACCTTTACTAAGGACTTTTCTACGGCGGGAATGAGTAAAAGATTCGCTATGTCTCTGTACGCTACACTACTTTTCTCTACTCATTAAATAGCGATGTTTTAACGGGCAGGAGACAGTGGACTTGTTATTAATAGTCCCCCAAAAAACAAAAACCCGGCAAAAAGCCGGGTTTCATATCTATCTATTTCAATCTTACTTTTTAAGTGCTTCTGCCATTGTCTTACCAATGTCTGCAGGGCTGTCTACTACGCTAATACCGCACTCTCTCATAATCTTCATCTTAGCGGCAGCAGTATCATCTGCACCACCAACTATAGCACCTGCGTGGCCCATTCTACGGCCGGGAGGAGCAGTTTGACCTGCGATAAAACCAACAACAGGTTTAGTGCCGTTTGCTTTGATCCAATTAGCGGCTTCAGCTTCCATTCCGCCACCAATTTCACCAATCATTATTATACCCTCAGTTTCCGGGTCGTTCATTAGTAATTCAACTGCTTCCTTAGTAGTAGTTCCGATAATTGGATCGCCACCAATGCCTATTGCAGTGCTAATACCTAAGCCTGCTTTTACAGCCTGGTCAGCTGCTTCGTAAGTAAGCGTACCGCTTTTACTTACAATACCAATTTTACCGGCTTTAAAAATGAAGCCTGGCATAATACCAACCTTAGCTTCATCAGCAGTTATAACGCCTGGGCAGTTAGGGCCTATAAGACGCGTAGTTTTTCCTTGCAGGTAGTTCTACACTTTCACCATGTCTTGTACCGGTATACCTTCAGTAATACAAACTACCAAAGCTATTCCTGCATCAGCCGATTCCATAATGGCATCG
>JAQBNN010000230.1 GCA_028288505.1 Segetibacter sp.
CCTTGTAGCGCTGTATCATTTAAAAAATGTACGTAGTGAGTAGAACGAGATCCTGACTAAAGCCTGTTGATTAGAAAACATAAAGATATAAGTGAGTGACACAACGATGTTGAGTTATAATAAATGCCAGAGAACAAAAATCACCAAAATGTAGAACCGGTTTTTTACTACCTCAAGTTTGTTGAACGTTTTCTACAAACACTTGTTAGTACATTAAGCTTACCCCGAAGTGAATTCCTTTTTAATACTCTTTTGCCACCAAAAAGCAGCATTAAATGTCTTCTTGAGCTAAACTCAAAAGATAACTTTTTTTCAATATTTCAATAATCATTTTATCTTATACTAGCCACTTGCCCCCCTGGAGAGTGAGGCGCTTTATGCAGAAGCCCGAATTTTTTTTTAGAAACCTGAAACTATAGCTGGCTATAAGATTCTGGCTTACAACTTTTTTGTCAATTCAGGATAGCTGGTTTACAGCAAAGATGATCTCTTCTACACAAGACCATCTTTCATTCTTCTCATAATTGCTTAGTTATAAATGTCTTACTATTTTCTATGTATATAAACTAGCTTATCCTGCAACTCTTTACACTTGCTTGTAAATTAAATAATTTCGGAGCTGTTCATCAATATATTTATACGCAGCAATTTGTCGTTTAATACCCGAAACGACTCGTGTATCCACAACAGACTATGGAAAATTTACTGAAAGGCAGTAGCAAATTTTATTATGTAAAGCTTAGAAATGAAGGAAAATTATTGGACTCTAACGACCTGTTTTGTAGCGAGGTTAGTACTAATAAGCAAACCATTTTTACCCACCTTATTGAGGAAGCAGAACAAGACAACTTTTTGCAAGTACTGCAAAATTGCAAAACGTTTCCCGGAAAAGCTTTTAAATTAGAATGCATGCTGCAAACACCGGCTGGCAAAAAAATGGTAGCGTGGGAATTCACAGGGGCGATGCAGCAAAACACCATGGTAATAGAAGGACTAGGAACAGTGAGAGAGTTTGAGAATAATATATGGGACTATATTATTAAACACAAACTGACACAACTACATTACGAATCTCTTTTTCACCAAAATCCTGATGCTGTTTATTCATTTGATCCCTTAGGAAACTTTGTTTCCTGCAACAATGCTACCGAAGCACTCACAGGTTATCCCGTTACCGAACTGCTCAACACATCTTTTGCACCTTTGATTCATCCCGAAGATGTCCACCTCGCTCTAGAAAATTTTCAGGCTACAATTAATGGTTCCCCCCGCAACCTTGACCTAAAGCTTATAACTAAAAAAGGAGAGACTAAAAATATCTTCGTCAACGTTTTTCCCATTGTTCAAAATAATATAATTACAGGTGTGTATGGCATATCAAAAGACATAACTGATAAAGTAGCTGCCGAAACAAAGCTTGCCCTTCAGAATGCAAGTTTAAGTAAGGCCGAAAATGAACTAAAGCGATTAATGTATGCATCAATGGATGTTATTTGTTCTTTCGATTTAGCCGGTAATTTCATACAGGTAAGTGAAGCTTCTCAAACAGTACTAGGCTATTCGCCACAAGAACTTATTGGCACTAACACCCTTCCGCTTATTTATAAAGAAGACCATGGAGTAACTCTTGAAAATATTATAAGGCTACATACTTCTGGTAACCCTGTAAAGTTTAGAAATCGCTACAAACATAAAAACGGCAAAATTGTTACAATAGCCTGGAGCATGAAGTTGGTTAAAGAAGAAGGAACTATGTATGGAGTAGGACGAGATGTGTCAGAAAAAATTGAAGCAGAACAAAATCTTGAGTTAAGCGAACAACGCTTTCGCACCCTGGTGCAAAACGGGGCCGACATTGTGGGAATAATAAACGAAAAAGGCATTTATACTTACGTAAGCCCTTCAACCAAAACAATTTTGGGACACGACGCTGAAGAGTTGATTGGAAAAAATGCGATCAACTATGTTCATCCCGACGACCAGGAAGTAGCGCGGAAAGGACTTAAAGAAGTTCTTCAAAAAGAAGAAACAAGAATAAACAAATTTAGATTTTTAGATAGCAGTAACCAATGGAGATGGATTGAAACAATCGCTTCAAATCAACTTCATAATCCTGCCATTCAAGGCATCGTAATAAATTCAAGAGACATTACAGAGCGCCAATTACAAGAGGAAAATTTACACCGAACACTTAACCATCTTAAACTTTTCGAATCAATCATCCTGCACAGCAAAGAAGCTATTATGATAATGGATGCTTTAGATTTTACAAAGTCGGGCCCGAAAATTCAATTTGTAAATAAAGCATTTTGCGATATGACGGGCTTCAGTGCCGAGGAATTAATTGGCAACCGACCAGCTATTTTACAGGGTAGTAATACTAACAGGCAAGCTATCGCACGAATGCATGAGGCTATGGTAAAAGGCGACACGTGTAACGAAGAACTATTAAACTATAAAAAAAACGGGGAAACTTTCTGGTGCGATATTTCGGTAGCACCTGTTTCGGTTAATAGTAACCAAATCACTTATTTTATTGCTACCCGAAGAGACATTACCCAAAAGAAAAAGAACGAACGCGAAAAAGAATTACTCATAGAAGAACTCACTAAAAGTAACAATGACTTAAGGCAGTTTACCTATATCACTTCGCATAATATCCGCTCACCGTTATCTAACCTTATGGGTTTATTGCAGTTAATCAACTTCGATAAGTTATGCGATGAGAATAAAAAGTTTTTCCATTTTTTCAAAACTTCTACACTCCAGTTAAACCAAACAATTACCGATCTAATGTCGATCCTTGTAATAAAAAACCAGGCAGACATTGAACAAAACACATTAAACATTGCTGCTGAAATAGAGATAGCAAAAACAACACTGTGCAACATAATAGCAGAGTCTAACGCAACTATAAAAGTGCACCTGTTGCAGCAAGAAATCATGTTTAACTCAGCTTACTTTCACAGCATCATATTAAATCTGCTCACCAATGCGATCAAATACAGAAACACAAGAAGGAACCTGGTGATTGACATAAGGTCGTATGTAGTGAACGATTACACGATTATAAAAGTTAGAGACAATGGCATTGGCATTGACCTGAACAGGTACAGAGACCGGGTTTTCGGTCTTTACCAAAGATTTCATTCAAACGTAGATGGAAAGGGACTTGGCTTATTTATAATAAAGTCGCAGGTAACTGCATTAGGGGGTAAAATTGAAGTGGAAAGTGAGGTAGGAAAAGGAACAACATTTACACTTTCCTTTAAAAATCCGGCTTTTTTAATCAGTGGCAAAACGCGGTACGTAGAAGAGGTAATAGCATGAAATTTAAAAAGCCTTTTTATTTTTCAAAAAGGCTTTTTTTATGCTGTTTTAATTTTTTTACCAGGCCGTATTAATTCTTATTAAGCTTCTCTTGCGTCGCACTCTTGTACCCCATCTCATTATTCATCGCCTACATTTTGTTGTAATTAATTACCGGGAGTGGCAAAGATGGTTTGGCAAGCCGAGTTATAAAATCAACTGTACAAGTGAGTGACACAACAATGCTTAATAGCTATTAAAATGTATGCTCAAAAAAAAACTAATTTAGTTGTGTTAATTTACCTGCCATACTTTTCTGTCCAGTCGACCATTCCACCGGTCACATTCACTGTGTTTTTAAAACCCAGGTGTTCCAGCATTAGACAGGCCATCTGGCTGCGGCTACCACTGCGGCAATAGCAAATAACTTCCTCTTCTTTAAGGTCTTCAATATCTTCTATGGCCATGTCCTGAATTCGTCGTAGTCTCAAATGCGTACCTCCAATATTGAAATCAGCTCTCTCTACATCTTCACGTACATCAAGCAGGTTTAATTTTTCACCTGCGTCCATACGTTGCTTTAGTTCTTCAACTGTTATGTTCTGCATACCAAAATTTTATTGATCGTCGTTTGATTTTTCTGTACTTGTGCTGTCAACCACCGGAGGATTTGTGCTTAACCAGATGTTCATGCTTTGCCCCGGTTTAATCCTGTTATAACTTTTTTCTCCTGTGGGCACTTCGTTGTATTGCTTTGGATCCTGGCGGGTTACATATGCATTGGCACTATCTGTTACCTCTATTGCAAACACTGGTGTAATGTTTACACCCATGCCTCTTAAAATAGCATTTGCCTGGAAATATCGTTTACCAATTAAGTTAGGAACAGCCAGTTCGGTATTACCAATACCATCACCAAGTACAAAACTAATGGCGCTTCCCATATGAATTTTAGTTCCTGCTTTTACCGGCTCGCCATTGTATAATTGTTCTAGTACAGCATTTTTCGCAATATCAGGCCTAAAGGTAGTATCGCCCATGTGCAGGCCAAGGTTCTCTAAGTACATTTCGGCATTACGTATGGAGAAACCAACAAGGTTCGGCATTTCAACTAATGGCGGTTGTGCACGGTTAACAGTAAGATAAATGGTACGGTTTACTTTAACAGTCGCCTCCCCTTCGGGGCTTTGTTTTATAACAGCAAGCTTAGGTAAAGTATCAATATATAAACTGTCCTGTATCTCTACTTCGAAGCCGCTGTCTTCAAGTATCTTCCTCGCTGCATCTATGTTCTTTCCAACTATTGAAGGCACTTTTTGGTAGGCACCATGCTTGGTCATAAAATCGAGTGAACCGAAGAAAACTACTACAATTAAAGCAACCAGTACAACTACAATAAGTATATGGATCCAGAGAGGCTGTCGTTTTAAATTTTTAAACACTATCGGTTATTTCTAAGGTTGAAAGTAAATTAATAATTGAAACATTCTTCTATTAAGGCTGAATAAAAATCCTTTAATGTCCAGCCCATTGCCCGCACTTGTTGTGGTACAATGCTGGCTTCACTTTGGCCAGGTACTGTGTTAACTTCCAGCATAAATGGTTGCTGCTTTGCTTCATCGTAAATAAAATCGATACGAACAATGCCGCGACAATTGAGTAGCTGATATACTTTTTTTGCTGCAGCTCTTATGCCTTCTGCAATTGCTTCATCAACTATAGCAGGTGTAATTTCTTCACTCATGCCTGCTACATATTTTGCTTCATAATCGAAGAAATCTTTTTTACTGATTACTTCAGTTATTGGCAAGGTTGTTATGTCACCTTTGTATTTGAAAACACCGATAGTAAACTCACGGCCTTTAATAAATTCTTCAACAAGTACCTGGTCGTCTTCTTTAAAAGCTTTTTGTAACGCAGCCTCTAATTCGCCTGCTTCTGAAACTTTACTCATGCCGATACTGCTGCCGCCGTTGTTTGGCTTTACAAACACAGGTAGCTGTAATTTTGAAGTAATGTCTTCGGGCGATACAGGACTGTGCTTGAAAAGGTGCATTGATTTCGCCACCTTAATGCCACCAAAAGATGAAACAGCAACAGTGTACCTTTTATTGAAGGTGAGTGCTGAAGTAGCAGCATCGCAGCTTGTGTAAGGTATTCCTAACATATCGAAGTAGCCTTGTAATTTTCCATCTTCGCCAGGTGTTCCGTGGATACCAATTAAGACTGCGTCAAAATTGATTTTACCTTCAGGAAGTACAATGGAAAAGTCGTTCCTGTCTACTTTGCTTTTTTCACCGGTGTTTGATTCGTAGAACCAGCCACCGGGTGTAATATCAATCTTGTAGACATTAAACTTTTCTGTATCAATATTGCTTTCTATAGTGATAGCACTTTTATAACTGATTACGGACTCGCCACCATAGCCTCCGGTTACAAAGGCAATATTTTTCCTGATCATTGCTTGTTGTTTGCGGCAAAGAAAAAGAAAATTTAAGAAGTGGTGTCATAACAATATAATAGTAAGAGATTTTAACTAAAGGAGAAGGGGCAATTTAATACCGATATAAGGGCAGGCAACCGAGAAGATGCCAAGTTAGATACCGATAAAGTGATTGCGACGCAACTGTAAGTGTTTATTAATTCGGTAATGGAATTTAAAGTTATAATCACTTTTAATTCTATTAGATGAATAAAACAGCATTTGGAGATACG
>JAQBNN010000234.1 GCA_028288505.1 Segetibacter sp.
AAAATCGTAGCGCTTTTTCATTTCCTGGTAAGCCTCGATAGCGGTAGGGTTTACTTCGCCCATGTTTTCTAATCGCTTTTTCATACGATCGGAAGCAGCTTGCAGGTCTTCAACAGGTGTTTCGGTAGAACGCGGTTGATCAATTATCTCATCCAAATTTATTCGGAATTCAACGCTTAACCTTTCCTTCATTCCAGCCAACTGAAGTTTTAATTCATTCAGCTTGTCTTTGACCTCGGTAAGTAAATGATCTAAAATATCCTTGCTTTTTACCTTGTGGCGTAACTCGCTTTCTTTTGCATTTAAAGCGTTGCGGAGATTATAATAAGCCTGGTCAGCTTCGTTTAATTTCTTTTCTTCTTCTTCCTTCATTCGCATCAGGTTTAAGAAGAAGGTTTCGAATTCTTTCAAGAGGTCTTCGTTTTCAATGATGCTTTCAGTTGATTGCTTCAACTGCACCTTGTTTGTTTCGATCTGCTGGGTAAGATCGTTTAACTGGTTGCGCTTGAATTGCAATTCGGTTTTTAATGCAGAGATCTTGCTTTGTTGTCTTGTTAGTTGCAGGTTGCTTTCGTTGAACTGGCGATTGATTTCGTTGTAGTCCTGCTCTGCCATGCGGTAATCCTGCTCCTGCGTGCTCATTTGCTCGTTGGCTAACTTCATCTCATCATTTAGCCTTAGCAACTCTTCCCGCACATCAGCAATCGCTTCCTGGTTGTTCTCAAGGTTAGCTTCATGATCCTCCAAACGCTTTAAGCTACTGGCTTGGGTAGCATTAAGGTTCTCTATTTTGTTTTGTAATGCAAACACCTGATTCGTAAGATTATTAATCTCGTTCTGTGTTTGCTTAATAGCATTTTCTTTTAGTTGTTCATTGTAGGTGATTACCTGGTTGTGCTTGCTTTGAATTTCAGCTTTAAGAGATAACACAACAGCGTCTTGTGTTTCAATCTGCTGCTTTAGTTTCTCTAAGTTCTTAGCACGACCAATCTTTTTACCTTCAAATAAGCCTACACTACCACCGCCGATTGTGTACTTGCCTTTAACGAACTTGCCATGCTTTTCAAGCACAACGCAACCGTTGCTATCGGCCAAAGCAGTTTCGCTATCCGCGATGAACACATTGCTAAGTAAGTATTCGGCTAACTGCCTGTGTTTTTCGTCAACCTCGATAACATCAAGCGCTTTGATTGTTTCGTTTGGTTGATGTTCTTCATTTCTTTTATAGTTGTTAACCCTGTCGAGCATGAAGAAGTTTGCCTTACCTTTTTGATTGGCGTCTAAAAGATGGATGGCTTGTAAACCTTCCTCAAGGTCGTTTACTACATAATAGTTGAGGTAAGGTTCCAATACATTCTCAACAGCAGCACGATATTCTTCCTTTACATAAATAATGTCAGAGAGAATTGGTGCAGTATGATTCCATTTAGAGTTATTGTGGAGGAACTTAACACTCTCCGGATAACCTTCCATGCTATCGATCAAACTTTTCAACAAGGCGTATTCGTTACGTTTTGAGTCGAGTTTACGATTTTCTTCAGCAAGTTTGTTGCGAAGTACTTCTAGAGCTTGTTGGGTTTCGAAGATCTGCTGACGGGTACGTTCGTGTTGTTCCTGCAAGTCTAAAAGCTCAGCTCTTTTGTCTTCAAGTTCCTGCTCTTTATCTATGCGCTGCTCTTCCAGTTGTTTTAATTGGCTTTCACGTTGTTGGCGTTCATCTTGTAACTGAGCTAGTGCTCTTTGTAAGTTTAATATCGACGCATCAGCAACAGCTACTTTTTTCTCAGCATCAAACTGCTGGCGTTGGATATGTTGAAACTGTTTGCGGAGTTCGTCCACCGCAGTACGTTTTTCATCAAAGACTTGCCTTCTGCTGGCAACATCCATTTTCACCTCTTCCAACTGCTGGTGTAGAGTGCCGGTTTTGCCTTCTTCTTCAGTTAATTGAAGTGATGAAAATTCGATTGATTCTTCAATTCCGGTTAGTTGGCCTTCAGCTTTATCAAGAAATTGCTTTATGCTACTTTCCTTTTCTTTTAAATATTGGAGCTTTTGAGCAGCCAGGTTCTTTTCATTTTCGTGGGTTCTAAGCTTTTGCACCAGGTCGTTAAACTCGTGCTGCATGCTCTGCAAAGCCCTTTCCTTTTCGATAAAACCAACTTTCTCTTGTTCAATAGCTGCTTCTTCGGTAGCTATTTCTGCTTCAAGCCTGATTTTTTTGTCTGTCTCAGTTTCTGCCTGATCGTTCAAATCACGGTACTGGTCGTTAAAACCTTCCAATGATGCTTTGGCTAATTCAACAGAAATCTCTTTATAATCTTTCTTTATCTCGTAGTACTTCTCTGCCTTTTTCGCCTGGTTCTCAAGGCTTTTGAGCTGATTATTGATTTCAAATAACAAGTCCTCGATCCTGTTCAAATCCTGCTCAGTTGCATCAAGCTTTGCTTTAGCTTCCTTCTTACGGGTTTTGTAAATCGTAATGCCTGCAGCTTGTTCCAACATCCGCCGGCGACTGTTCTCCTTGTCACGGATGATGTCGTCAACCATTCCCAATTCAATGATCGCATAGCTATCTGTACTGACGCCTGTATCCATAAAGAGGTTATGGATGTCCTTCATCCGGCAGCTTACATCGTTCAGGCGGTATTCGCTCTCGCCGTTCTTATAAAATTTACGCGTAATTGTCACTGTGCTGAACTCGGTTGGCAACAGGTTCTTCGTATTCTCAAACGTCAGGCTCACCTCTGCCAGACCGCTTGCACTACGGGTGCGACTACCATTGAAAACCAATGCTTCCAGGTTCTCGCTTCGCAAGGCGCTGATCTTTTGCTCACCAATCACCCAGCGGATACTGTCGATAATATTGCTCTTGCCACAGCCATTGGGGCCAATAATGCCGGTAATACCCTCGTCGAAATTCACGATGGTTTTGTCGGCAAAACTTTTAAATCCTTTGATCTCTAAAGACTTTAATCTCACGGTTCTACAGTTTTAGGGGACTGCGAACATACAGCAAAAGCAGCAAAGGCACTTGTGGTGGGAGGATGTTGTGAATACGATGTGAACATCCTCCAACTTATGGTGGAAAAGCGAGGAAAAGGTGTTAATGAATAGTTTTAGGGAGGAAAAAGTTGTGAACTTGCCTTTTGCTTTCCGAAGCCTAGATTATTCTTCTGCTTATTTCCTGGTTAAAATGGGGATTTATGTTGAGTAGCCGAAATGAAATTCGTAACAGGTCTCACTTTTATTCTCGCGAGCAGAGTGATTTTTAATTTTCCTTTAAGTTTGCAAAATGAGCCTACAACTACAAAGAACAACTTTTGGAAACCCTGCTAACAACGGCAATGTTTTATCAAAGCAAGAGGCTGAGACATTACTGAATGAGTGGGTTTTGAACGACCGCTTGAAGCTGCACATGAAACAAGTTGCGAACCTGATGCAAAGTTGGGCAAGGGAAAAAGAGCAGTTGAATGAAGCTGACCAGTGGCGATGGGAAATGGCTGGACTGCTACATGATGCTGATTGGGACCAGTGGCCTGATCAACATTGCAAGAAGATAATTGAAGAGTTGGAAGCAAGACAGATAGATCCTGAGATTATTCGTGCTATTGCATCGCATGGACCTAATCATTTTGGTGTTGAGCCGGAGACTAAGATGGATAAGATGCTGTACGCCTTTGACGAATTGAGCGGGCTTATTCATGCTTACTCTTTGATGCGGCCAAACGGTTATGAAGGCATGGACATTAAAGGTGTGAAAAAGCGTTTTAAAGAAAAGGCTTTTGCAGCTTCGGTTAACAGGAATGAGATTAATGATGCACTCTTAAAAGCAGGGCTTTCTTTAGACGATGCAATAGCGTTTATTATAGCAAGACAAGGAAGTGTAGCATAAGTAATTTGTTGGGATAGAATTCGGCTTGGACTAAACGAAAACGGAGTTGGATCGCTACCAACAAAGCACAATAAAGCCGCCAGTAGCAATGCCGACGAACGAAATGCGACGCAACGATGCTTAATAGTTATTCAAAACCCTGTACCAAAAATTTCCAACAAGGCATGTTAGTATTACTTCTTAGAAAACGTAAGTAGCACCTTATCCCCTTCCATCAACTGCAACTGGTTGTTAGCAGCTTTAAAAGCTGTTACCCGGTGAAGTGTATTTAAAAAATCAGTTTCGTTATAATCACCTATGCAAACCATTTTGGTTGATGGGGCAGCATTTTGAAAAGATATAGAATTAGTTCCCGTCATTTTGTAACGTCCTGATATTTTATTGCAGCCGGTAAAGCCCGAAAAGGTCTCGTTGGATCCGTAAAAATTCAGACTCGGCCTTTCAGGAATATGATAATTAGAACCTTGAGGCGGGGTAATTCTATTTTCGGGGTCTTTATTAATAAGGTACACCGTTGTTTCGGTAATTGTCCCACTATCCTTCGTCCTGGTGGTAGTACTGTCGCGACGAACTTCCCTGCTGTTCTTCATACTTTCGCCGATAACAGAACCAGTGTAGGGTTTGGCATTTTCAGTTCCACTAGTGGCGGGTTTAGGTGTATTCAGGATAGAATTTGTTCTTTCCGCGCCTTCTGAAGCAGGCATCGAGTTAAGAACCCATGTGCCCTGTAAGTCTGGACGTACGCCAGTTTCATTCCTTCCTTCAAGGGGAATGTATTGAGAACCAATTACAACTAAAGAATCAGACGCAGGATTATTGGCTTCAGGTAAATTTAAACGGCCCGACGCAATAGACCCGGATGAGGTTGATTTAGGCGTACCACATGAGCTAAACACAGCAGCCACACCTAAAATCATTATTATCCTTTTCATGTAAGTTGTTTAGATATTTTGCAAAAATTCCATGCCACACAAAAACAAACTTCAAAAGAGTACACCGGCAAAAATTAATAAATCAAGAAAAAAATTTTGGGCCGGGCATTATTACTACTATGATGCGTCCGTTGCGTCGCACTCTTGTGCAGGAGTTCTTACAGCAGCTTTGTTTGTACATTTATGAATGGTCGCCTGCCTAGTTCCGTCGGTTCATCTCGATCAATGCTGGCTACTAACAATTAACATAGATTTCGTTGAAACTACAATCATGTTTAGCCAGCGGTGTCGTTATAATCTTTAGTTTTAAAAATTCCCATAAACCAACTTTATGCGTATCGGCCTTCTTTTATTATTAACTAGTGTTAGTACTTTCTGTTTCGCTCAGGACGACCTGCCCGACTACAGGAGCAAAAAAGAGTTGTTTACCCGTATTATTGAAAAAGATGTTCGTGCTGATGTTGCATCATTTAGTATGGGCGGTCTTGATGAAAGCGTAGGGAAACTGCCACTAAAAACATTGCCGATAACCGGTGCAGGGAGCAATTTTATTTCTTTCGCAGGAAATAATATCCAGGTTACTATTACCAGTGCCCCTTTCGATCCGGCAAAACACAAGCTGAATTACTACGAGAACAAATACCTCGTAAAGATTGACAATAAGGGTTATTTCGGTGATTACGGAAAGGTGCCAAAAACAACTGTTGAAAACGTAACTGTTATTATAGATCGCGACACAATCGTTATACCACCAGCAGCTTGCAGTGATCTTGCAAATCCGATCTTCTCTGTAACAGAAAATGGCAAGCAAAACTCAAATAACAAAGTATATCTCTCTGCTGATGGAAAGAAAATTTATGTGTATATGATAAAGCAGGAAGCAGGCGGAAGTTATGAGGTAACATGGGTAATAAAGGATAAAAAGTACCTGAAGCGAGTGGTAGATTTTGGATTTCTTAAATAACCCGCATTACTGCAGGTTTTTAAAATACTCTCAATTCTTCTTTCATTAATAAACTAAAATGGCTTTATTTCGCAGAATAATAGCACTTGGATGAATATACTTCTATATTGAATTTAAAGGCAACAACCATTCTTCAACTGCGGTGATAAGAAAGCATGGCTTTTAACTCTGCAGGCAGGATTTGATATTTCCACTAAAAAATTAACAACCTAACGTTCTTTATTTTATTAAGATGTAGCATGCAAATTGATGTTACTACAGCAAGACAATTCATTATGAAAATAGAGTTTATAAAAAACATACAGTTCACTAAGTTGGTGAAGGCAGACGGCCGGTTAAGAGAGTTTAACTTCAGAAAGGTGAACGGAAAGAATGAAGGTAGATTTACAGTTGATGTGGGCGACGACAGGGGTAACAGGATTATTTTTAATATGCGTAAAACTGAAGGAGGGTGGGAATTAATAACCGGAGACCCGCTTCCTACATGGATAACAGAGAACGGACCTATTTTTCATGACCTTATTGAGGAAGAACTTCAGAAAGGTTAGAACATCTTGCCGTTTGTACTCACTTCCTTCAAAATCAACAAATCTTTTAATTGACTAATAAAAGACAGCCTTAGTTAAAGGCTGCCTTTTTATTTTTAAAGCAGAGCAAAGCAATTAAAGTATGCTGCAATTGCAGATCGGAGCATAAAAAAAGCCCTCCCAAAGAATAAGGACGGCCTCTAATGATTGCTTGCCGTATGAAAATTTTTATTGACTTCACTATCCTGCAAGCATAGGATCACGGTTCAACCACACTAGTCAACATATTTTTTAACTACAAACCACCACCAGTACCAGTGCTAAGAGTATCACCCAAAGCTGGAGTAGTAGTTGCGTTATTGATTGAATCTTGACTTAAAGAATCAGATGTAGTTGTAGTAGTTTCTCCGTTGTTACAAGCTGCGAATGCGCCAATAGCCAATACTAAAAGTAGCTTTTTCATTTTTGTATGTTTTTGTTTGTGAATTTGATGTTTATACCTCAAGGGCAGAAAAGGTAACCCCCGGAAATAAAACTTTTTAAAAAAAAAGCTAATCACCGGGGGTTTACCAGGTAAAAGGCCATTTTAAATTAAGAATAGCACCAATCACCTATAATCAAAACATTATTCTAATACACTAAAATCTCTACAATTGTATTGCAGGAATTAGTGCTTTAAAGAATCTTCTTTTGCATCAGCAGTTGAATCGATCTTATTAGAAAGAGAATCTGTGTTGTTCTGTAAACTGTCAACTTTTGCATCAGCTGTTGAATCGATACTTGAAGCAGCAGAGTCAGCTTTGTTTTCAGTTGTAGTACCTTCGTTGCATGCTGCAAATGCTCCAAGAGCGATAACAAATAATAATTTTTTCATGTGTTGTAAACTTTTTAATGTGTTCGTTATTAATACCTTGGGGCGAAAAAGGTAACCGTATTAAAACCAATTTTTTTAAAGGTTTTTTTGCTACTACTTTGGGTTACTTTTCTTATGATATGGTATTAAATAAAAGAATGTGAGAGCTGACACGAACGAACAACAATTACTGCAAGGTCTGGCAAGCAACGACACAAGGGCTATCGAGACGATTTATAAGAACAACTTCAACACGGTACAGGCTTTTGTAATTAATAATAATGGCAGCTACGACGATGCGAGGGATATCTTCCAGGAAGCGATGATCGTTTTGTACGAGAATGCAAAATTGGAATCTTTTGTTTTAACCTGCCAAATCAAAACTTATGTCTACTCTATATGTAGACGACTTTGGTTGAAGAAGCTTCAACAATCTAGCAGGTTTGTTACGCAAGTTGAAGGATTGGAAGAAACAGTGGCGGTGGAAGAAGATTTAGATACCCATGAAAAACGTAACGCTGACTTTGTTATAATGGAGCGCGCACTAGGCAGTTTGGGAGAACCATGCAAAAGTTTGTTAGAAGCCTACTACCTGCAAAAAAAGGATATGGCGGAAATAGCAGAATCATTTGGGTATACAAACGCTGACAATGCTAAAAACCAGAAGTATAAATGCCTCGTTAGATTGAAAAAACTTTTCTTTTCGCAATATAATATAGGAGAATAAGTGATGGATGATTTATTACTATTAGACGCCGCAGAACGCTACCTGAAAGGTGAAATGTCACCTCAGGAGAAAGCGTACTTTGAGGAATTACGTAAAACTACCCCAGAGATCGACCAGATGGTGGTGGAACATAGCATGTTCCTCCTACAAATTAATGCCTTTGGTGAAAATCGTGATTTTAAGCACTCGCTTCATACTGTTCATAATAACCTGATACAGACCGGCGATATTAAGGAAAGTTCCGCTGCTACTGGCGGTAAGGTTATCAGGCTTTGGAAAAAGTACAAACGTGTAACGGCTATCGCAGCTTCTATAGCTGGCGTTACTGCTATTGTAATGAGTGGCTTGGTTACTTATTTTACACCAGTAAGTAGCAAAAACGAATTACGAGATCTTAAGAGATCAGTTGCTATACTTAACCATAACATTAAAGTTCAGAGCAACCAGATCAACGAGATAAAATCTAAAGCTCCTGCTAATGCACAACCGGGCAACGGTGGCACAAGCTTCTTAATTGACGGAAAAGGTTTTCTTGTAACAAATGCACACGTAGTTAAAGGTGCCTCCACAATTATTGTCCAGAACACCAAGGGACAAGAGTTTAAAGCCACTATATCTCATTTAGACAACTTAAAGGATCTGGCTATTTTAAAGATCGAAGACGTAGATTTCAAACCTTATGCTTCACTTCCCTACAGCATTCGACGTAACACTGTGGATTTAGGGGAGCAAATATTTACTTTGGGTTACCCCCGCGATGAGATTGTATATAATGAGGGTTACATGAGTGCGAAGACTGGCTACAACGGTGATACCATCAGTTGCCAGATAGCGGTGAGTGCTAACCCTGGCAACAGCGGCGGTCCTGTTCTAAACAGAAATGGTGAAGTTATCGGCGTACTGAGTACTGCACAACAAAATGCGGAAGGTGTTGTTTTCGCCATTAAGTCAAAGAATATTTTCCAGGTTATGAATGACCTGAAAGAGAAAGGTCTTGATACGAGTTTTGCTAAAGTAAAATTACCAACGGCTTCAAACATAAGAGGACTTGATCGTGTTCAGCAGATCAAAAAGATTGAAGATTGTATCTTCATGGTTAAAACTTTTACAACTAAATAATAAATCTATTAATAGTAAAATCCCGCCGTTAGTGTGGGATTTTTTTTGTTCTTTTTGTAGCCAGCAGTAGATTAAATATTGAACATCGTTGTGTCACTCACTTGTAC
>JAQBNN010000249.1 GCA_028288505.1 Segetibacter sp.
GTACAAGAGTGCGACGCAAGAAAAGACGAATAGACTTCAAATGCTCGGTACAAAAAATTTCTTCATAACCAACAAGAATCCTTTCCATGTAATAGTCAAAAGATCGTCTTTATACTTTCGTATTAAAGTAAATTTCAGCCATCATACACCTGGCACTACCGCCTCCATTTGTTTCAATAGTTGCCAGTTTAGAATGAAGAATTTCGTTGTAAGCAGTAAGTGAGATCAACTGGTCGTGCCGCAAAGAATGAAATGCCTGTGACGACATAACAAGAAATTTTTCGCCATTGTTGTTTTGAACCTGCAGCATGTTGCCGGCAAAGTGGTTCATTTGATCTTCGGTAATTTCAATAATGCTTTTGCCGGATTGTTTGATGCTGTCAGCCACACTATTTTTTTCGGCTTCATCATGTATACTTGTGAGACAAATGACTACGTATTTATCTGCAACACACATCATCACATTAGTGTGATAGATTAGGCAGCGAGTGCTATCAAAAGCATGAAAAGTAACGGGAGTATATTTGAGCTTTGCACAAAATTCGTTTAGTAACTTAACATTGGTTCGCGGTGAGATGCAGGCATAAGCAATCTTTTGCTCCCGATCTAACACCATACTGCCAGTGCCTTCTAAAAAAACATGTTCATTTTCATAAGAAGAAAAATCAACGGTGTGGCCTACTGAAAATTTGTTCTTCAGTGCTTCAATTACATGCAATTTTCTTTCGAGCCTCCGGTTAGGCGCAAACATTGGGTAAAGGCAAAGGCTGCCGTCTTCATGCGACGAGATCCAGTTATTTGGAAAAATCGAATCAGGTGTACAAGGCTGTGCAGTATCGTTTACAACTGTTACATCAACGCCTTTGGCGGTAAGGAGATTTACAAAATCATCGAACTCCTTTTCTGCTTTCTGTTGCACACCAGTTTGATCGTTGTATACCTGGAAAGCATTGTTTACAGCCGTTTGCTCGTTGTAGCAAAAGTTAACCGGCCGTATCATTAATAGCTTATTTGTAATTGACATAATGCTTACTTGAATTAGTACTGCTTAAAAACTATCTCGAATTAAAGGCATGCTCATGCAATGCGATCCACCGCGTGCCCTTGATAGTTCAGCTGATGGTAACAGGATTAATGTTTTTTCAAGGCTGTGCGGCTCATTGCCTGCTTCAAATTTTGCAAATGCTTCAGTAGTGGTCATTACATTGAAGCCTGCATTTTTAAAAGCCTGGGCAGTAAGATCATTCCTATCGTAGCCAATTACTACACCTTCCTTTAAAGCAACAACGTTACACGAGTCCGTCCATTGCTCCCGATCATCATGCGGAAAAATGTTGTTGCCGCTATAAATAATCTTCACATCTTTTGGGCTCACACCGAAGTCTTCAATGCTTATCTGCACCAATAAAGATTCGATTCCGGGTAATGTTTTAGCAACGGAGTAATCAATGTTTCTTGCATATTCTTCCGAGCATTTTTTATAGAACTGCCTTACTTCAGTATGTCCCACTTCATTGTGATTAGAGGGATGCATCAACTCATTTAAGTACGACTTCTTTATGCGGTTTTCTTCTTCCTGTATCTTCTCGGAATAGCGGCCGTACAACACCCAAACGCCCCTGCTTACCTGTGTAAAAATGGTATCTATGTGCATCTGCGCCCGACGCTTAGGAATCTTTACAACGGAGATTTTCTCTATCTCTAAAGTGGGGTGACTAAAGATTGTATGAATGATTTCGTTAACTGCGTTAGCCGATGTTCTCTCGCTGCAACCAACAATCATATGATTAGGGTGCACCATCATTACATCCCCGCCTTCAATCGAAATAAAACGTTCTTTGCGCTCCTCTTCTTCATATAAAAAGAAGTCACTTTCTTCAATGATCTCTATTACTTTTTGCGGCTTATCCTTAAAAAAGAAATACAACGCCAGAAACTTAGTTATCAAAGATTCTCTTTTACGTGCAGTAGTTGCCATCCTGCTAAGCAGCACGTGGTCTTTTATCATAATCCCTATATCACGTGTAAAAATGAAATTAGGAATCGGTGGAAAAATATATTGTTCTTCGGCGCCAGCTTCTTCTGGTGGTAATATACCTGTAATAATAATTTTAGCTAGCAAAGCTTCATCTTCCATTGCCTCCAGTTTTTGCTGTATCGCAAGGCTCGATTCTTCATAAGAACAAATCGCCGCAATCAACCTGATCTTTACTTTTTCCTCCTTCAACATTTCTTCAAGTAAAGACTGTGTATCTAAAACTTTATCCGATTTAAAATACGCTTGCTTGCCTGGTATAAAACAATCTCCCTTTTCCTCCGGTGCGCATTTCTTTTCGTAATCGTTTATATACTTTACTTTCTCGGGGTCCAGAAAATACAGCAGCAACTTCACATAATGATTGTATTCTTTTTGCATCTTATTAAGGTGCACAATATCATCGTATAAATTATCAGAGAACGTGCTGGGGATTATCTTTCCAATTCCACCGTCAGGACTGTGGATTAAAATTTTTCTAAGTTGTCCAATTTCAGAATCTACATATAGCGTTTCATTATCCCGAGACATAAATATTTCTTTCGTGAAAAAAGGTTGTACTAAAGGCAGGTAGGTCAATAACACGGATGGCCGCAATCCGATGAGATCAGGTTGAGGAAAATAGCAAGTAACAAACTCATGTCATAATATTTCGTATACACATTTGCAAGTTAATGCTTTAATGCTGCTTTCATTTGTGCCTTTCCTTTGCATTACAATAACCTACTGGTTTACATATTATTCTTTTGGGCCAATGCCCCAGTAGTACTATGTGTCTTCCGTTGCGTCGCACTCTTCAACTATATAACCTAACGTAGCGAAGGTTATAACGGTTTGCAGCTGCCGCCTGTACGCATCTTTTTAATCAAAACCTCGCTTTATTACTTTAAAAGCCCCCACTGTTTTATCTCTTTAAATTAGAAGGCCACCGTAACTGGAAGCACATTATTATATTAGGAGTATGATTAGCTGGTAAGGTAGCTGGCCATCAGGTTAACTTGTATCTATTGCCTTTGTCAGTAGTTCACTCCTATATTTCCAAACGTTGTTATGCACTTTACGCATCCTTAGAGGAATAGAATTACTACAAGTACAAGAGTGCGACGCAACGCAAGAACATCTACCTTTTAAAGCTTGGTTCAAAAGAAAAATACAAGATTCAAGTTCTTAACCTGCCAAACAGACTATCTCGCTTTAAATATTATTGTATGTGCAATTCAATGGATCGTAAAAAATGGTTAAAAACCCTTCAGAGCTAACAGGGCAACTTAGAGTTTTACTCACCGATTTTTTAAAACATTACCGCTTCCACTGCTATTGGAAAAAAAGAATTTAATTTTCGATTTTTTGGAGTTTTAGATATTAGATAATGGGCATAAAAAAGACTGCAAGCCTGCAGTCTTTTTTACTTCTCAGTAGTTTTTTTAACTCGATAAAGCGGGCAGTTTTGTATTAAAGAACATTTCCTCTTTCTTTTTTACCAGGTATTTAAAGCGACGGATCTCGAATTCGCCTGATCCCTTATCGTCATACCGGGCAAACTGTTCTTTAAATACTTGCATTAAAATATTATCAATTACTGCCAGGCGCCTGTTGGCTTCTTTGCTTTCAGGTTGGTTTTCCTTAAATCGTTGGTTAGCTGTATCCCACTCTAAACTGCTCATTGGGTTAATATCAGAAGGAAGGCAAAATTCTTTTGCTTCCCCGTTTTCCTGCACCACGTCTATAAAATAATAGACGGGGGTGCCATTTTTT
This sequence comes from Segetibacter sp., assembly GCA_028288505.1. Classification (GTDB taxonomy): domain Bacteria; phylum Bacteroidota; class Bacteroidia; order Chitinophagales; family Chitinophagaceae; genus Segetibacter. The sequence goes on from JAQBNN010000249.1 coordinate 3,791, forward strand.
TTGTACTTGTTAAACTGCAGTTTCATCTCTTAAGATTTAAAAGTTAAGGATTAAGATTCCTTTTAATAGTGAGAAACAAAAAGCGTAAGGATGAGCATGAATGCTGGGTTAAATTTAATGAAAAACCGGCAATAAATATTGGTAAAATTAAAATGAAAAGGGCTGTGTGATGGAGTAGCAGAAAACTAAATGTTAGGGAGAAAAAACCGGAAGTAGTAACTTCCGGTTAGATTCTAATTCTTCTTTCAAAACTTTTTTTAGCTTTAAGATATTTTACGCAGCACGATTAAATTGTTTTCTTAAAGTAGCTTTTGCCCTGCAATATTGCGACTTGCTTGTGTTTTCACTTATTCCAAGAATATCTGCTATTTCCTTATGTGTATAACCTTCAATGGCGTATAAGCTAAAAACAGTACGATAGCCATCGCTAAGGTCGTTCAAAACTTTGTGTACATCCTGCTCATACAACCTTTCTAATGCACTCTTTTGACGATCTCGAAAATTAACTTCAATAGCTTCTGTAATCGGTACATCATTTTTCTTACGGCGGGTATATTCAATGCAAGTATTTACAAATATCCTTCTAACCCAACCGCCAAAATTTCCTTCACCTCTATATTTATGCAGGTTATTAAAAAGTTTTATAAAGCTTTCTTGTAAAATGTCTTCAGCGTCTTCTGCGCTTTTTGTAAAACGAAGGCAAATCGCAAACATTTTAGGTGCAAATAAATCATATAGTTCCTTCTGACTTTTCCTGTCTCCACTAATGCAATCCGTAATAAGATGTAAGTACTGTAGAGTATAAGTGTTTTCCATACGCATTTATTTTGCTAATGCAATGCTAAAAAAGTGCCATGCACACAACCTTTAATTTCTTAAATAATGTTTTTCCTACTATGGGAAAATGGGTTTTGTTATTTTTTCATAACGCTGTAACTCAGTAGATATAGTATAAATTATAATAAATCACTTTTCCCAATACGAGAATAAGCGTCATTGTAAAAAACTTTGTTGAAACAGATAGATGAAAATGGAGGAAAAAATTTCACACAATTACAACGGGTTCACCACCCAGATATTTACTTTGATACTATGGGGTCAAACCTGGGATTCCCTATTCAACATCGTTGGGCACTCACTTGTACTAAAGTTATCCTATTCAGCTTTTCAGCAGTTAGCATGCATTCCATCTGATCATCATTTATATAATCTAATTCACATTGCTTAAGTTTTAGTTACTCATGAATATCTATAGAGTCGATTATTTTATCATTTATCTTGTAGTTGAAGTTTCTTTACTATATTTCCATTTTAAGATAGGTTGTACAACAAATGAATCCATTGTTTTAAAGCTATCTTAGTAAATTCAAAAAAGATAATAATGAAAAATGGTGTTGTAAAGTTTTTTAATGAAGCCAAAGGATTTGGTTTTATTACAGACGAAAGTGGAAAAGATTATTTTGTACACAGTACTGGCCTAAAAGATACTGTAAGACAAAACGATAAAGTGATTTTTGAAGTTCAGGAAGGTAAAAAGGGCCCAAATGCTGTAAATGTTCAGAAGGCAGAATATTAAGCATTATATAAAAATTTAATAGATGGCATTGTTTCTAGTAACATTAAACATTGCTATCTATTTTTGTTAATATTCTTTTGGTTGCCATCAACAACAAGCCTATGTTCTCTAAAACTCGGCTATGCCATGCAGCCCTCTGCCCCATACAAGTATAGTCACGCTATTATTTCATATGTGTCTAAAAATTCAGCTCATATAATTACTCCACGTCGTATTTTGTGCACCTTTAAATAGCCAGTAGCAGTAATAGTAATTGATAGGTTTGCTTCTACTAAGGCTGTTCTTCATAATCTATAGTTTTACATTAGGTATGAACTCGAAAGGAATTAGAATTTTAAGGATGCAAATAATTGTCTGGTTTTTTGTATTCGGTAGGTTCGACGGTTACAGCCAAAAGCAGGAGCCTCTCATAAAAAAACTTGATAGTTTAAAGACTAGTACAGGTTGCATAAGTAACAGCCTTGACACCAATCCTTTTGCATATAAGGAAGTGACTAAGCTAACTCCCCACAGTTATTTTGCGTTGCTTGCCAGCAATATAAAACAACAGGTAACATTACCATTACACACAAAAAAGAAAAATTGGATAAAAGTTGGCGCATTTGCCGCCTTTACAACAGCTGTTTCTTTTACTAATAAGCCTATAAACAAGTTCGCCGTTAATCTACATAATAATAGCAGGACAGTGGATAAAGCAAGTACTTTTATAACCAAGTTTGGAGGTTTATATGAAATTTACACCTTGGGAGGATTGTATGCTTACGGAGTTG
>JAQBNN010000292.1 GCA_028288505.1 Segetibacter sp.
ACCCAGCGAAATGTCATTCAACCCTTCAATTGCTTCCCGTGCTTCCTCTGCATTAGGCATATCCACGAATGCAAAACCCTTACTTTTCCCGGTTTCTTTATCAATAGCAACTTTAGCGGACGTAATAGTGCCAAACTTTTCAAATATTTCTTCTAATTCAGCGTCATCAAGGTCGTATGGCAATCCGGCTACAAAAATCTTCATAAAAATGTTTTAGCAAAAGTACACAACAAACTCCGCTGTTTTTCCTCTTTCTATGCATTCTAAAAAAAATATGGAATAAAGAACATATGTAGAAAGAATTGTTGATTCCTTTTGTACGAGCTATATACCTTTCTTAAACATCGTTGTGTCACTCACTTGTACCTGTAGGTTCTTTATTCAACTTTTTAGGTATAGGTATTAACAGGTCTGAAAAAAAAATCGTCTATAACTAAAAAATTAGTTGCTATAACTAAACTGTTAGTTATATTTGTTTTGCTATTCCGGAATAGCAGTGGTAACAAAACAAGGAACACAGCATGAAAAAGAGTGACAAATCAAAAAATTCCTTTAATGCAGAAAAGGGATTGACGAAAGCAGAAGAACAGGTTATGCAAGCGGTTTGGCAAACTGGTAGAGCTTTTTTAAAAGACATTATTGAAGCAATGCCAGCGCCGCAGCCGCACAGCAATACTGTTGCTACCATCTTAAAAATACTTATAGACAAAGGGTATGTGCAAGCCGAAGTTTCAGGACGTAATAATCTTTACAGCGCATTAATTAGCAAAGAAGATTACAGCAGGCAAAGCATAAGTAACCTGGTAAGCAACTATTTTGATGGATCGTTCAGTAATGCGGTGTCTTTTTTAGTAGATCAAAAACAATTAAGTGTAGCTGATCTTGAATTGTTGCTAAAAGAAATTAAAAAGAAATAAGCATGGAAACGCTAATGATGTACCTGCTAAAAATGCTGGTCTGTTCGGGCATCTTGTTCGGCTATTACAGGTTTGCTTTGTACAACGAACGTTTCCACCAGTGGAACAGGTTCTACTTGTTGGTGGCTATGTTGCTTTCGGTAGTTGTGCCTTTTATTAGCATCCCCGTTTTTACACAGGAAGAGCAGGCTGACATCGCAGTCATCTTAGCATCAATGCCTTGGAATGTTGCTGTAGTTGCACAACCAGAAAAGCCCCTTTTTTCGCTGGAGAATGTTGCATTATTTACTTTATCGCTGGTGACAGGTGTTTTACTGGTAAGAATTATTATAAACATTACGAGGTTGTTTATTACGTATAAAACCAACCCTGTAAGCAGTTTAAATAATACGGTCAAGCTAATTCTTACCCGTTTGAACCACGCTCCTTTCTCATTTTTCAACTGGTTGTTCTGGAGACAGGATATTGATCCCGCATCAGACAATGGCCAAAGAATGCTTAGCCACGAACTAACGCACATTCGCGAACACCATAGTATTGATAAAATATTTACAGAGGTGGTTCTGTGCATGTTCTGGATGAACCCGTTTTTCTGGTTAATGAGACGTGAACTTGCTACGATCCACGAATTTCTTGCAGATCGTCGCGCTATTGAACAGCAAGACGGTGCCGCCTTTGCAGCTATGATTTTACAGGCATTACATGTACAACCTGCCCATACCAGCGGGTTGGTTAATCCATTTTTTTCATCACAAATTAAAAGACGTTTACTAATGATAACTACATCAAAAGAACCGAAATACAGCTACCTGCGCCGTGTAAGCGGGTTGGTAGTAATGCTGGCATCTGCTGCCATACTTACTTTATCTATTCAGCAAGTGCAGGCACAAAAGCAACAAAAAGCAGTTGCAAAAGTTTCGGTTGATACAACGAGCAAAGCCGCAATAATCCTAATTGAAGAAGTTATTGCAGAAGAAAATTTAAAAACAGACACAAGCAAGGCAAAAAAAGAAAAAATTCAGCCTTTATTCATTCTGGACGGCAAAGAAATTGGCGAAAAGGAAATGAAATCGCTTCATCCCAACACAATAGCTGCTGTTAATGTATTTAAAGGTGAGACGGCTATTGCAAAGTACGGTGCCAAAGGTAAAAATGGCGTTGTTGTAATTCGTACAAAAAGCGCTCCTATCGAAGTACAAGCAGAAGAGGTAACTGTAATTGGTTTTTCGACAAAAAATGGAAAAGAAAATGAAGGAGAATTAAAGGAAGTAGTTGTAGCGGGTAAAGAAAATAAGAATTTCACTCCTCTTATTTACGTAGATGGTGAGGAAGTAACGAATGAAGATCTTTCTAAGATACCTGCCACTGATATTGAAAAGATTAATGTTCTTAAAGGCAACCATGCCACAGAAAAATACGGCGATAAAGGTATAAATGGGGTACTTGAGATAACAACAAAACAAGAACTAGAAGTAACTACAAAACAAGACGTAGTAATTGACAAAGTGTTTACCAAAGTACAACAACCAGCAAGATTTCCAGGGGGCGAAGGTGCGTGGATAAGATACCTTGAAAAAAACCTGAAATTTCCCAATGCTGCAGAAACAACAGCAGGAACAGTTAGACTTCAATTTATAGTAGATGAAAAAGGGTTTATTCGTAACGTGAAAATATTAAGTGATCCGGGAAATGGGTTAGCACCAGAAGCTGTACGGTTAATTATAAAAAGCCCTAATTGGGAACCCGCTGTGCAGAATGGAAGGGTAGTAAACTACCAGGTTATACTAGACATTCCTTTTAAGCCAAGGGAAGCTTTTTAATTGAGTTTGTATTTTAAAAAACAGCTAAATAAATAGATACAAGTACAAGAGTGCGACGCAAGGATGTTGCTATTTAGCTTAAAGCCTGGTCAATAAAATTACCAGGAATTAGAAAGCCATTATAAAAAGCAAGGAAGCTTTTTATAATGGCTTTCTAAAGTATTATAAGTAGAGCTATTTTAATTCCAATTTCTCGAAAACACTTTTTGCAGAAGTGTAGTACTTCTTGTAGAAGCATCCATACGTACCTGCGCTTCCTTCTCTGCAATCTTGCGGAACATAGCCTCGGTTACAACGCCAGACATTAAGGTGGCTAAATCAAGATTTAGCTTGTTGCCGGAAAGCGCTTTAACTGGTTTAGTTATAGAGTTCCACTGTTCTGTCAACTTATACTCATTAATAACGTTCTGCATTATTGGCCTAACTGATCGACGGATACTATCGCCAACAGAGCTTCTTAAATAATCAGTTGCAGCAGTACCACCGTTCTTAACAATGCGCATTGCGTCGTTAAACTGCATTTTATTAATGCTTTGCTCAAAAATAGGAATTGATGCTGTAGCAGTTTTTTCAGCAGCGGTACTAAGCGTAGTAGTGAAGCGGTCTATTTCGCCTGTGAGCCCAAGCGTATTTAAAGTAGTCAACACTTTATTAATCGGCTCAGGAAACAAGGTTGATAAAACAGTTTCTTTACTAAAAGCCCCGGTTAAATTATTATCCCTAACACCAAGGCCGAGTAACTGTTTAATTGCAGTGGCAGCGTCTTTCTCGTTAAGCATATAACTGCCAAGCCTGGTGCTACACGAATGAATTAAAGGCAGGGAAATAATAAGTAAAAATGGGAGAAGAATTTTTTTCATAAGTTCAATTTTAAAGGTTTTGTTTTTCAATTTTGTTCACCCTAAGAAAAAAACCTGCCGAAAATTTAAATGAAATTGTTAAAGCTATACGACGGTTATAAAATCGTACCGTTTTGGACCTTAATAGTATTTCTTTTTGTGCCAGCGATAGAATAATATTTAAACATCGCTGTGTCACTCACTTGTACCTCTTGTTCTTTATTCGCCGTACCAGCAGTTATAATTGCGCAAGTTGAGCTGGCATGCCAATTGACTATATATTCTAAACTGAATTATGAAAAGAAATATGATTATTGCAGCTTTAGCTTTAGCAGGAGGAATAGCCTCTTATTTAATTAACAGGAAAAGATCTGATGGTTTAAGTGATAATGCCTCACTAGCTGCCGGAAACACCCACCATCTTACTACTGTCTTCTCTAAAGCAAAACAACGCGCAACTGCTGTTTAACTAATAAGTTTGCCCGCTATATAATTGCGGGCAAACACTTTTTTATACTCTCCTTTTCCCGTATTTTTTCTTCTCCAGCTTCGCCTTCCTTGTTCCACTCCTTCTGCAAATACTTGAAATACCGCTCATCAAATACTTAAAAGAATCGCATAAGAATTTTACCATAAACGAAATTAATCGTAGTTTACGTATTAAAACTATTAAACTATGAAATGTAAAATTCTACTCATTTTACTAGCATCTACCTCAATTGCTTCAGTAAGTGCTCAAAAGAAACAACAGAAAAAAACGGCCTTCGCTATTACAGCCTCTCAAAAGGGAAGTTCTGCCTGGGGTGAGGTTAAGTTGGTTGATATTACAACCGGCGAAGAAATAAAAACAATTTACAGTAGCAACGATCAAGTTGAGGTTTTAAATGCACGAACAGGCAAGCCTGTGGTTAAAAAAGATGCCCCGGTAACATCTTTACGAACAGTGGCAAAAGAAGGGGCAACAACAGACCTCAAATCCCGTAGAAAAATTATTATTCGCCATCTCGATGATGGAGATGCTTCCAGAACACTGCATTTTACAACCACTGCACCAGTACAGGTGGCAGAAGGCTTACACCAGAAAGTAGTTGTTGGCTACCGTACATTCAATATCCAGCCAAGCGTTCAAACTGATAAACCATTTTCCACCTTTTCTGCAGCGTGCGCATACGATAAAAAGCACGAAAGACTATACTATACGCCAATGGGCATCAACCAATTAAGGTATATCGACCTAAAATCAACAACACCCAAAGTCTATTATTTTGAAGACGAACCTTTTGGAGCTTTAACAAGCAGAAGAGATGTGGGCAACCAAATTACCCGGATGGTTCTTGCTTCTGACGGCAACGGCTATGCTCTTACAAATAATGGTGAACACCTTATCCGTTTTACTACTAAGAAAAAAGCTCAAATTACTGACCTTGGTGCTTTAACTGATGATGGAGCAAACAGCCAATATTCAATTACAAGTGGCGCGGGTTACGGCGGAGATATGATCGCAGACAATAAAGGCAAACTTTATCTTATTACTGCCAACAAGGTTATTTTTAAAATTGATCCTGCTACCAAAGTTGCTTCCTATGTTGGTACTATCAAAGGCTTGCCAAGGGGGTACAGCACCAACGGGGCCGTTGTAGAGGAAGGAACTACAGTAATTGTAAATAGTGCCAATTCTACCCAAGGCTATTTTAAGTTCAATCTAAAAACATTACAAGCTGAAGCAATTACAAGTGGCGAACCGGTGTTTAATGCCTCTGACTTAGCAAACGGCACTTTGCTGTCAGACAAGAAAAATAAAGACGAGGAAAATCCTGAAGAAGTCATTACAGCCGTAGCAACTTCACCTAAAACAGATAAGACAGATATACCAGATCGTATCCAGCAAAACAATGTTGCCGTATTTCCTAATCCTGTAAATCTTGGTGGTGCTGTAAAATTGTCTTTTAACAACCAAGTGGCAGGCAAATACACTATTCAGTTTATGGATATAGCAGGCAAGCTTATCGAGTCTCGTCCTGTAACTATCAGCAACAAATTACAGGTAGAAGAATACAAGCTACCTAAACTAGTAGGCAAAGGAAACTACCTTATAAAGGTTATGAGCGACGCAAATAAACCCCTCAGCATTAATACGATAATTGTTCAGTAATAAGTAGCTTATGAAAGGGCGCTCCTTTAAGAGCACCCTTTCTTATTTCATCAACATATTTCCCCTCCACTCTTTATTTTTTTGTTACCAGCAGCAGATCTTTTTGCATCTCCGGTTGTGTCACTCACTTGTACTTTATCTTTTTTTAGCACCTTTTTTTAAACAGTACTTCACGCCGCTTATTAAACTTCCCCAAATTTTGAGCTAACACCTTAATTGAAAAACAGCTCCATATTCTTTCAGAGCAACTGAATTAGTTTCCCAATCATCTTAAACGGCACAGTTTTTTAACCCCCGTAAAAACTAATTAACTTGCCTCCAATTCTTTGTCCTTTTTTTTTATCAATTATACTTAAAAGACCTTTTTAATATCATCAACATCAATGTCTACTAATTCTGTCGAACAGAAAGAAATATCATATAAAAAAATAGTCATTGTACTCATCATCGCATTTACTATTCTCAGGGCTATCGTTGCATTTACCACTGAACTCGGCGGAGACGAGGCTTACTATTGGTTTTACAGCCAGCAATTAAAATGGAATTATTTCGACCATCCCCCTATGATCGGATTGTGGGTAAGAATTTTCACTGCCAACTTATTATTTGAAAACCTAGAAGGCTTCGTAAGAATGGGAAGCCTTCTAGGTTGCGCAGCTTCATCCTGGTTCATTTTCAAAATTTGCTCAATCCTACATTCTGAAAGGGCCGGGCTTTTTGCGGTGTGCCTTTATAATGTATCTTTTTATTCTGCAGTAACCGCAGGCTTATTAACCATGCCCGATTCCCCGCAGATGGTCTTCTACACACTTGCTCTTTTAATGCTGGTAAAGATTACCCTAAACGAAAATAACTGGTTGCATTGGATTCTTTTTGGAATTGCTTCAGGCTTATGCATCATGAGTAAAGTGCACGGCGTTTTTATTTGGGTTGGCCTGGGTTTATTTGTATTACTCCGAAAAAGAGCATGGCTTAAAAAGCCACACTTGTATGTAGCATTAGCGGTAAGCCTGCTAATCACACTTCCCATATTAATATGGAACCTTAAATACAATTTTGTCACTTATCGTTTTCATAGCAACAGGGTTACTATAAATGATAATGAAATAAACATATTAAGCTTTGCAAGAGAAATAACAAGCCACGTATTTTTCAATAATCCTTTTAATGTTATATTGATAATATTGGCTCTTGTTGCTTATCGCAAGCAAAAGATTGTAAGGATAGAAGCGTTGACAATCTTCAACTTTATAGGCTTACCATTAGCAGTACTTCTTCTTATCATCTCACTCTTTCGTGATACCACACTCCCACATTGGAGCGGTCCAGCATACGTAGCATTAATGCCAATTGCAGCTATTCGTTTAGCAGAAATAAATAAGATTGATTTATTTCCAAAATGGATAAAGGCCGGCATAATTGGCTTTATCCTTTTCTTAATAGGATGGAAATCGGTACTGTATTTTTTCCCCGGCACGTACGGCAGCCAGAACGAATACGAGCTCGGAAAGGGCGACGTTACACTTGATAAACATGGGCGAAAAAAAGCAGGGCAAGAGTTTGCCGCACTTTATAAAAATGAGGTAAGCAAAGGAATAATGCCTAAGAATGCCCCCGTTGTTTATTACAAGTGGTGGGCTGCACATATCGAGTATTATTTTTGTCACCCTTACGGCATTAAAGTGATTGGCTTGGGCGCCATAAACAACCTGCACGAATATATGTGGATGAATAAAAAACGCAAAGACGATGTAGACTTTACAGCAGCTTACTGCATTACTCCTTCTGAAGACAGGGACGATATGAAGGCACATTATTCACCTTACTATAGCAGAATAGATTCAGTAACTGTTATTAAATGCTTCAGAGGAAACCAGCCGTCGCGCAACTTTTTTATTTACAGGTTAACAGGATGGAAAAATAATTTACCAATAGCCGAATGAGGATAAGATAAAAGCAGAGAACATGAACGACTCTTTGGAAAGTGCAATTACCAAATTTCTAAAATTCGGTGTAGCAGGTCTTACAGGAATAATAATTGATTTTGGCGTTACATGGGCTTTAAAAGAAAAATTAC
>JAQBNN010000297.1 GCA_028288505.1 Segetibacter sp.
ATAATTTCTTTATCATTTTATTATTCATGATTTTAATATTCGTGGTTAGAAATTCAGTGTTAATCCCAATGTGTAGATACGAGGTCTTGGGTAAAATTGGTTATCGATACCACCACTAATTTCGGGATCAAGGCCTTTATACTCAGTAATTACAAAAACGTTCTGCACATTACCTGTAATATTCAAAGTAGTATTTCCGAAAATCTTGCCGGCATTGTAGCCAATAAAGACATTATCCATACGTAGGAATGAGCCGTTTTGAACATAGTAATCGCTCAACACCTGGTTGTTTTGAAAACCAGTTTCCAGGTAGTTAATAGATGCGTTGTTCACAAAGTTTGGCAGGTTGTAAATATTACGATAAACACCGGTGTTGCTATATACGTTGTTGTATATATAGTTACCTATGCTTCCGCGTACCGTGAAACCTCCGTTCCATTTACCCCGCGTTAAATTAGTACTAAAGCCAAGGAATACTTTTGGATCAATATTCTTATATCGGTACAAATCCCCCCTATTGATAACACCATCTCCATTCAGGTCTTCATATAAACCTTCAATAGGTTTTCCGCTCTGGTCGTATACTTGCTTGAACACAAAGAAAGAGCTACGAGCAGATCCTACAGAATGTACCTGAACAGTATTATTAATACCACCAGCAACTGTCCCATGCTGAACACCTGGATAACTGGAATCAGAGAAAGCAGTCAATTTGGTAATTTCATTTTTGTTATAGGTCACATTAAAATTCACATCCCAGCTATACCTGCTATTTCTAATCGGTGAAGCATTAAGGTTCAATTCTATACCTCTATTTTCCATACTTCCTATATTGGCAATTATTTCATTAGAAAAGTTTGAACCAGAAGGTTGATTAATGAGATTTAGTAGGTCAGTAGTTTTCTTGTAGTAAAAATCTAACGTACCATTTATACGGTTATTCACAAAACCAAAATCGAAGCCTGCGTTGATCGTTTCAGTTTCTTCCCATTTCAAATTAGGGTTATAACCAGCAGGACGGTACATATTGTAAAACTGGTTGCCGAACTGGTACTGAGCGAATTGGTTGCTTATTGAATAGGTGCCGAGGTATGAATAGTATCTTTCGGCGCCAATATCTTGTTGACCGGTTATTCCATAACCAACACGTAATTTTAAATCAGAAAGAGTTTTAGAGTTTGTAAGGAACTTTTCATCTTTAATTCTCCATGCTAATGCAACAGCTGGGAATAATCCCCATCTGTTTTCAGGAGCAAAACGAGAAGATCCATCATTACGAAGACTCGCAGAAAGTAGGTACTTATTGTTGAACGTATAGTTCAGCCTGCCAAAGAAAGAGATCAAAGTATTTTGAGGAATATTAAATGCAAACCTTGGTTCTGTGTTGGGCTGCATAGCTCCCCTTGCATTGAAATCGGCAAAAGCAAAATCCTTTGTCTTAAAATCCTGGTAAGAATAACCTGCTACTACGTCAAAGCGGCTTTTAATAGAAGGCAACTCTTTGTTGTAGCTTAAGTAAGACTCCAGGAGCTTATTTGTTTTTTCCTGCCTGTATTGGTTGTTAACACCGCCACGAGCATAAGACACAGCAACGCTATCAGGGATGAAGACGTTACCTGTACCTTGTGCAGCATCATAACCTAAGTTAAGGTTAGCATGTAACTCGGGAAGGAAATGGAAAGAATAATCGAACTGTACATTTCCAATACTACGCTGTACGTCACTTACGTCTTCGCGCTGCTCTAATAAAGCAACGGGATTTCTTGGGGAGTTGAAGTTTGGATTGTTAGTGGTAGGATCTACCCACTCAAAAAATCCACCAAAGCGGGTCCCTTGTCTAACCGGAACTGTAGGATTAAATGCAATGGCAGAACCGATGGCTCCTTCATTAGCAAATTTTGTATCAGCCAGGGAACCTTTTAAATTGAGGTTGATCTTTAGATGGTTTGTAAATAAACTTGGACTAAGATTTAAAGCAGCAGAAGTACGCTTTAAATACCCCGTTCTTAAAATACCCTGCTGGTTTAAGTGGCCAAGAGATAAGCGATAAGGAACAGCTCCAATTGATCCGCCTACACTTAAGTTGTTGTCATTAGTCCATGCAGTTTTAAAGATCTCATCCTGCCAGTTTGTATTTGCTGTTCCCAACAGGCTTTTTGCATTAGCATTACCTTGCTTACCGATCACCTCACGTAGCTGGTCGCCTGATAAAACCTCAACCTGCTTACGGTTAGTTGAAGCTGATAGGTTTGTACTGAACGTAAAGGCTGGTTTGCCTCTACGACCTTTCTTAGTAGTGATGATGATTACACCATTAGATGCACGTGAGCCATAAATAGCGGCTGCAGAAGCATCCTTTAAAATATTAAAAGATTCAATGTCGTTAGGATTAATGAGGGATAATGCATTGGCAGAACCAGCAATACCACCGTTGTCTAGTGGAACGCCGTCAACCACAATTAACGGATCGTTGGTTGCACTTAAAGATGCGCCACCACGAATACGGATAGAACTTCCTGCACCAGGAGCACCTCCGTTTGTAGTGATTTGAACACCGGCCACTTTACCTGCAATCAACTGCTCGGGGCTGGTGATGGTACCTTTCTGGAAATCTTTTGTGCTAATAGTGGTAACCGAACCGGTAAGATCTCTTCTTTGTCTTGTACCGTAGCCCACAACTACTACTTCATTTAAGGTAGCATTAGCTGCAGTTAATGTTACCGCTATTGTTCCGCTTTCGATAGGCACCTCTCTTGTACCAAAACCTACCGAGCTTACTACAAGCGTTGTAGCTGTTGCCGGTACACGTATAGAGAAGGAACCGTCGGCTGTTGATTGTGTACCTGTAGTACCACCTTTAACAACAATTGAAGCATTAGTAATAGGCACCCCTGCAGCATCAGTTACTCTTCCGGTAACTACTTTGTCTTGTGCAAAGATAGGTGCTGCAAAAAGAAGCAATGGCAGGACCAGGGCATAAAGCAATCGTTTCAAATTCATAATTTAATGTTTACAATATTTAAGCAATTAGTGTTTGTTTTTGTCTGTTTTACTTTGGGTTTATTAATAAAAATTCTTATTATTTCTAAGGCAATATTGCGAGGTATTATGTTGCTTACATTTCTCCTTTTCTCCACGTTTTATTAAAGCAACTTTAGTTTTTGAAAATGAAGACCAGTGCTGCTTGGCGATATGCTGATAAAGTGATTGCGACGCAACGATGATGCTATGAAAAATAGTGTTGGTATCATACTGGACTTATTATTTGTCTTCTATTACTGCACTACAAATTGTTGAATGTTTGAATGACCATTGAGCGTAACCTTTAACAGGTAGTTGCCAGCGGATATTTTATTGGTACCAAAACCCGCAGTATTAAGTGTGGTTCTATAAATGCCTCTTGGTTGGAAGCCATTATACACAACGCCTACAACTTTACCTGTGACATCTAAAACTGAGATGTTGACATTGCCACTTTCTGCTACATCGTATTCTACCAATGCTTTGTTGCTAACAGGGTTTGGAAAAATACTTAAGCGACCTTTATAGCTCGACGGGTTGATAACAACGAGGTTTGAATAAGCTTGCTTTCCATCGATGTCAATCATCTTGAGCCTGTAGTAAAGCTTGCCTGATGCATTTATTGCTTGCGGATCAACATCAAGATGATTATAAATGTTTTGTTGTTGCGAGGTGCCGTTAGTAGCCTTCTTAGTAGCTACAGTTGAGAAGTCGCTTCCGTTGGAGGATCTCTCAAGTTCAAAACTCTTCACGTTAACCTCGTTAGCCGTCGTCCAGGTAAGTGATATGTTAGAAGCATTGCGCTTGCCCTGGAAGGTTAAGAGTTTTAGCGGTAGCGCAGCTACATAACTGTTTGCTTCCCTGTTGGTATAAACATAATATTCCCCTGGCTGAAGCGTGATTGACTCTGCCGATCCTGTAGCTACTCTTGTTCCACCACTTAAGTAATTATACCATGTGCCGGGGTTTTGAAAAGTGACAGTTCCTGTTGATGAAACAACATCGAAGTTTCCTATAACTGTAAGCTTTAAAGAATCTGTTGTTACCTGTAAAGTTTTAAAGCCCCCGCTTAGGTTATAACTAATGTTGCTTGTAACAAATGTTGGTAAGAAGTTTGGAACGTTGCGCAGTTTTAAAAGCTTCGAGTACACGTTATATAAAGCAACCCGATTAGGATTTGATTGATAGTCCCAACGAATAGGTTTAGGACTTAACCTGCAGGCGTTGTTAATCGTTCCATCCTCGCAGGTATTTATAGAATAGTCGTAGCCCAACTCACCAAACTGCCACATCATTTTAGGTGCTGGAGTCATTGCCCAGAAAGCAGCAGCCATTTCGTTACGCTTCAATGCGACATTCAAATTTTTTACATCGTGCGCAGGATTAGTTGAGTTACCAAAGCTGATGTTCTTGAACATTAACCTTTCTTCATCGTGACTTTCCTGGTAAGTAATAAGGTGAGGATTCGTCCAGCCGCGTTGTGTATAAATACCATAATCGAAATTGGAATTACTTAAGTAACCCATTGTTGCCTCGTTGTAATTATAGTTTAAATTTCCCCAAAGCAACATGCCGTAATTTGCTAATTCAATTTCTTCGGTGTTAGCGGCAAAGTGTTCTAAAATGCAGTAGGAAGAGGGAGCAACAGTTTGCATCTTATCGTATATGCGCTTCCAGGTAGCAATGCGACTTGCATCGTAAGCAGCCATAGTTCCTTCGTTGCAATTTCCACCGTTTGCATCACACGTTTGTGTTTGTGTAAATCCTTTAGATAAGTCCCAACGGAAACCATCAATCTTATATTTAGTGAGCCAGTGCTCTACAACCCTGTCAACAAGGTCTTTTGTTGCGAGGCTTTCGTGGTTAAAATCGTAGCCAACATTGTAAGCGTGCTTTGCTACTTCATTATGCCAAGGATTATCAGCAGAAGGCCTGTTTAAAGTACCGTTCCAATACATTTGCACTGTGGGCGATTGGCCGAAAGCATGGTTCATAGCTATGTCCATTATTACAGCTATACCTTGCTTATGGCACTCGTCGATAAACTGCTTTAGTGCTGTTTCAGTACCGTACATTTTATCTGGAGCGAAATAAAAAGAAGGATTATAGCCCCAACTGTTGTTGCCTTCAAACTCGTTGAAAGGCATTACTTGAATGGCGTTGATCCCTAATCTTTTTAAATACGAAAGTGTGTCTTTTAGTGTTTGCCAGTTTTGTGCGCTAACAAAATCTCTTAGCAGCAATTCATAAATAAGCAGGTTGCGCTTGTCGGGTTTTACAAAGTTTGTTACCTGCCAGTTGTACTCTGCTTTATTTGTTTGAAGTACACTTACAATACCTGTAGTAAAGCCGGTAGGATAAGGCTTTAAGTTTGGATAATTAACAGCAGGGATATATTGGTCGTTTGAAGGATCGAGTACTTTCTCCGTGTTATAATCCGCTACTCTTAAAGTTCCATCTATTAAATATTGATAAGCATACTCAACTCCCGGAGTTAATCCTGTTAGCCTAACCCAAAAACGTTGGCCGTCCGGCGTCTTCTTCATTTGATAAGGAGTTGTTGGCGACCAGTTATTAAACTCTCCAATAACAGCAATATTACTTTTACCCGGAGCATATAATACCAGCGACGCCGCTGTACCACCTGCTTCATAATTAATCCCCTCTTTTAACCCTGCAGGCAAAGGCTCTACCACGGTATTTGAAGTAGCCGCGAACTGGATGGTATCGTACTTTGTAACCGGGCCAGACGTAGCTTCTACAACTACCTGTTGGTTACCGGATGCTGAGATAACAGCACTAGCACTAATTGTTGTGGCGTTAGTTGCAGTACTACCAAACTGAACACCGTTTAAGTATAATTTCAAAGTTGCATTCTCGCTGCTTTTGCCAGTTACCGGCACTGCATCTCCCACATACACCGTCATTGGTTCTGGTATAGGCGTGTATTTTGGTTGGGTTGGTGGGTTTGTTATTCTTACTGCCAGTCCTGCTTCGTATACCGGAACATACATGTCACTTCCGTCAATATTTCTTGCCGATCTTGAACCATTACCACTTCTGAATATGATAGCGATTTTAAGGATTCGCTCACTTGCATTGGTAATACCAAAATAACTACGAAGCCCACCGGTAATAGTGTATTTCCACTTGTTGGCACTTATGTAAGTAGCCTGCGCTGCTGCAGTTGTAGTACCCCAGGTAAACTTAGAATACTTCCAGTCAGTTGAGCTGGTGCTTAGGTTTGTAATAACACCAATGTGCACGTAAACATCAGTAGTTGGCGTATAATCTTTTAAACCCTGGTTGCCTTTGGTAGCGTCTAATGTTATTTCAACGGGGGACGAACTTTCCTGGAGGAA
This sequence comes from Segetibacter sp., assembly GCA_028288505.1. Taxonomy (GTDB): domain Bacteria; phylum Bacteroidota; class Bacteroidia; order Chitinophagales; family Chitinophagaceae; genus Segetibacter. The sequence continues at coordinate 6,384 of JAQBNN010000297.1, forward strand.
CTCAGGCGTCCACGTGAGCAGTTGGGACTTGGCGGTAATGCCAACGGTAATAAAGAATAGTAAAAAAACTAAGTAAAGTTTCAGTTTCATATTCAAGCTTTCGTTATGGCACACACCCTTTCTTTTAAAGAGCAAAAAAAGAATGTGTAATTATTACACAATATTAATAATTTTTTTATAGCGCAAAGAAATTGTTAAAAGAAAAATTACATCCTGAAACTCGAGGACGGCTAACCGTACTTTTTTTAATACCAGCGGCGGTGTTTTATAGCAGCATCGTTGCGTCGCAATCACTTCATCTCCAACACTTTTTGGTTCTTCAGCGTTCCATTGCAAGCAGTATTACCGGGAGGTAAACGCAAAACGACCTAAGATTCCCTTTACTCGTTTTAGGCCGCTGAGTATATTACTAATAGTACAAGGGAGTGACACAACGATGTTGAAGGGAGTTATTCTGCTGGTTACAAAGTCCTTATTTTACTTTAGAAGAGCATTGGTTAGAAATCAATAGCAAACCACTTGCGTTTATTCTTCTCGTATTTCTCGTAGTTAAACTTGTAAAGCTTGCCCGGACGATGGGGTACGTCCTCTTCAAACTCGCCAACATCATCAAGAAAATCCATAGCAAAAAATTTTTTGCGGAAATTTCGGCGGTCGAGTTGTACATCTAAAATGGCTTCGTATAAATGCTGGAGTTCGCGTAGAGAGAACTTTTCGGGCAACAGGTTAAAACCAAGCGGGTTTTCCTGGATCCGCTTTTTCAACCATTCATTGCAGTACTCTATAACAGTTTGGTGGTCGAAAGCCATATTGCAAAGGCTTTTTACACTATGCCAATGCAATTCATTATCGTGGATCTTTAATTCGTGGTCGCGAATATTTAAGAGCGAACAATAAGCAACTGTAACAACGCGGCCCCCGGGATGGCGGGCAGGATTACCAAAAGTTTTAACCTGTTCGAGAAAAACGTTTGTCATTCCTGTTCGCTGTTGCAATACTCTGTAGGCCGCCTCTTCAAGGTCTTCCGTATCCTTTATTACATCACCCAACAGCGACCATTGATCTTTAAACACTTCAAGGTCGCTACGTATTAGTAGCACTTTCAACTCATTCTCATCGAAACCAAAAATGGCACAGTCTACGGTTATAGGAAAGGTTGGGTAAGACGATACCAGTTTACGTGGATTCTTAATTAGCTTTCCATTTTCACTCCTGGTAAAGCGACTAATTGTAGAGAAATCTTCCATACAGCAAATAGGTTCAATCGTTAGGTAAGCAGCAATAGGCGACCTAAAGTAAAAACATTTTTACCAATTGTGTAAAAAATACATGACCACTAGTTTTTACTGTGCTCCGAAATCTCTTCTACCTTTACTGCCCAACAACGAACTATGTATAGCAGCGAACAAATACAAGAATTACAACGGCTTACGAAAACATTAGCTGAAGGAAATCATGGAGAAAAGGCATTCGAAATAGTTGAGGATCTACGGAAAGTATTACGCTTTCATGAATACAGGTACTATGTTTTGAACGATCCATTGATTGGAGATACGGAGTACGACCAATTATTTAAGCTGCTTGAAAATATTGAAAAAGCAAACCCGGAATTAATTACAACAACTAGCCCAACACAAAGAGTGGGCAGCGGTTTAAATGCAGCATTTGATACAGTTGCGCACTTAGTGCCAATGCTCAGTTTGGAGAATAGTTATAATGCCGAGGATCTTTTAGATTGGGACCGAAAAGCAAGAGAAGCAGCCAAACTGGATGTAATAGAATATTGTGTAGAGCCAAAGTTTGACGGTGCAAGTGTTTCACTGATTTATGAAAACGATCACCTTACTAGAGGTGCAACAAGGGGCAATGGTGTTGAAGGTGATGATATCACCACTAACATTAAGCAGGTACGATCTATACCACTACATGCGGCTTTTAGTGACTACGGACTGGATGTGGTAGAAATTCGTGGTGAGGTGCTAATGAGTAAAAGCGCTTTCAAGCAATACAATGATCAACTTGCTCAACAAGGAATTGCTCCATTAGCCAATCCCCGTAACGCTTCAGCTGGCAGCTTAAGAATGAAGGACCCTAAAGAGGTTGCACAAAGAAGATTGGAAGCTTTTTTATACAACGTAAGTTACCATACTGCTACAGGTGAAAGGGTTGATGATGCAAAGTCAAAATTACTAGACACGCACCACGGCATGTTGCAAATGCTTTGGAACCTCGGCTTTAAGAGTCCCATGAAGGAAATGAAAGTGGTGAAAGGAATTGATGCTATAATTGAATATTGCAATGAGTTTGAAACAAAGAGAGACGAGCTTCCTTTCGAGATTGATGGAATGGTGATTAAAGTTAACGACTTGCATTTGCAAGACAGGATGGGGATGACAACACACCATCCACGCTGGGCCATCGCATATAAGTTTAAAGCAAGACAGGGAACGAGTAAGCTAAGAAGTGTAGAGTTCCAGGTTGGAAGAACGGGTTCAATAACACCTGTTGCCAAGATTGATCCTGTGTTTATTGGTGGTGTTACTGTTGGTTCAATTTCTTTGTTTAATGAAGATGTTATTAAAGAGAAAGACCTTAAGATTGGTGATACTGTTCTTGTAGAAAGAGCAGGTGATGTAATCCCCTACATCGTGAAGTCGATGGCAGAAGTAAGAGATGGCAGTGAAACAGAAATTGTATTTCCAAAATGTTGCCCAGCTTGTAATAGTGAACTGTTTAAAGAAGAAACCGAAGCTGTGTGGCGTTGTGTAAACATTGAATGTCCTGCGCAGGTAGTTGAACGTATGATCCATTTTGTAAGCAAAGATGCGATGGACATAAAAAGCTTCGGTGAAGCAAATGTGCGAAAGTTTTATGAGCTTGGTTTATTGAAAGATATCCCAGGTATTTATACACTTGACTTTGCTGCGATTGGTAGTCTTGCCGGCTTTGGTAAAAAGTCTCTAGACAATCTTCAAGCCGCTATAGAAGCATCGAAAACACAACCGCTGCATCGCCTAATGTTCGCTTTAGGTATTCGCTTTGTTGGCGAAACAACTGCCAAAGTTTTAGCTAATAAAATTCATCACTTACTCGATCTTAAAGATTACACCGTTGAACAACTGCAGCAATTAGAAGACATAGGTATTAAAGTAGCAACAAGCATTGAAACCTTCTTTAAGAATGAACAAAACATGCAGATGCTTCAACAATTGGAAGAGTTAGGTGTTCAAATGGTGAATACAAAACGCGGTGCTGTTGCAGAAGGTGGACTACACGGGCAAACGTTTTTATTTACAGGAACTATGGGTAAACTAAAACGTACTGAAGCTGAAGAAATGGTTGAAGCAAACGGTGGTAAGTTACTTGGTAGTGTTAGCAGTAAACTTAACTACTTAGTTGTTGGTGAAGATGCAGGAAGCAAGCTTGAAAAAGCAAAGAAAATAAACACGGTAAAAATTATTAGCGAGGATGAATTTATTAACATTATAAGCGCCCAAACCGCGTAAAGGGAGCTTAAAGAAGAGCGTATATAAAACGACTTATGTTACAAAAAGCAACACTTGAATTCATAAAGGAACTTGGTGAGAATAACGATAAGAGTTGGTTTGATGCTAACCGTAAAAGATACGATACCGCTCGGGCAGACTTTGACCAGTTGATTACGAAAGTTATTGAAGGACTAGCAAAGAGTGATATTGAAATTGCATGGTTAAAAGCAAAGGATTGCATCTTTAGAATTAACCGCGATATACGATTTACAAAAGACAAAGCTCCCTATAAAGATCACATGGGGGCAAGCCTTAATAAAGCGGGTCGTTCCTCTCATTTTGCTGATTATTATTTCCATTGCCAACCAGGTAATAAGAGTTTGGTTGGCGGCGGCTTATGGCTCCCTGAAGCTAAGCAATTGAAACAGGTGAGGCAGGAAATTGATTATTGTTATGACGAGTTTAAATGCATCATAACCAGTAAAGAGTTTATAAAAGAGTACGGCAATCTTGAGATGAACTCGTACACTTTATCACGTCCTCCAAAGGGTTATGAAAAAGACAATCCCGCTATCGAATATTTGAAATTGAAAAGCATCATGTGCTTCACGTATATAAAAGATGAAGAGTTGATGAGCAAAGACCTTGTAACAAAAATTGTAAATGCATTTAAAGCTTTACAACCGCTTGTTAAGTTTATTAACAGGGCGATGGAAGAATAGTGCTATCGCTGTTTTTGCGATTGCTGATGTTATATTTATTATGGGTGTCGGCTGTTGTACTTTAATGATCATCGTTGTGTCACTCACTTGTACTTTTATTTCTTCATGAATCGAGTTCGAGTATAGTAAGCAATCAAAAACAAACGTAATTGCGAGGAGGAACGACGAAGCAATCTGATGCTAGCTTTTTAAGTGGATGAAATACTAAAAGCAGATTGCTTTGTTCCTCGCAATGACGATCTTCTAATACCATCAAAACAGAATTGAAATTATTGATGCTGCACACGTCAATAATACTACACAATAAAAGCTGAATAGGATTGTTGCAGATGAACGAAATGCGACGAAACGATGTTTAATAGTAGCACTACCGCTTGTATCAAAAAATATAAAAAATCGAATGACACTCTTGCAACATTTACACTTGTAAGAATGGCGAAACTTTATGGAACGATGCTTATACAAGAGCTAGCGATTGGAACTCTCCTGCCAAAATTATCATTGAAGACATCACTGATAATTTTGCAAATCACTTTCCATATAGGAAGAACAGTTTAGAAGTACTCTGCTTTGTTATATTATTAAAAAGGAGAAGCTGCACTTCTCCTTTTTTTATTATCGATACTTGAATGCGTTTTCTTTATAGAAGTCCTTTCTCAACTAAATATTCAGCAATTTGAATAGCATTGGTTGCTGCCCCTTTACGCAGGTTATCACTAACTATCCACATGTTTAAAGTATTTGGTTGTGTTTCGTCAACACGTAGTCTACCAACAAACACTTCATCTTTTTCGTGGGCCCACATCGGCATTGGGTATAGCTGTTGAGATGGATCATCCTGCAAAACAATACCTGGTGCATCGCTTAATATTTGCTTTAATTCAGCCAGGTCAAAATCATTTTCAAACTCTACGTTTGCACTTTCACTATGCCCACCTGTAACAGGAATACGAACCGTAGTAGCGGTAACACGAATACTATCATCCTTCATTATCTTCTTCGTTTCATTTACCATCTTCATCTCTTCTTTAGTATAACCGTTATCCAAAAACAGATCAATTTGAGGAATAACGTTTAGATCGATAGGATACTTGTAAGCCATTTCACCTTCAACACCGTTGCGTTCATTTTCCAGTTGAGTAACGGCTTTAACACCGGTACCTGTAACGCTTTGGTATGTGCTTACTACAACTCTTTTAATCTTGTATTTATCGTGCAATGGTTTAAGCGCAACAACCATTTGAATAGTTGAGCAGTTAGGGTTAGCGATTATCTTATCATTCTTACTTAGCACATCAGCATTTACTTCAGGCACAACCAATGGTTTAGTTGGATCCATTCTCCATGCACTTGAGTTATCTATGACAGTGATCCCAGCCTCAGCAAATTTTGGCGCCCACTCTAACGAGGTGCTTCCACCTGCCGAATACAAGGCTACATCAGGTTTCGCCGCAATTGCTTCTGTCATGCTAACTACCTTAAATTTCTTTCCCTTAAACTCAATTTCTTTACCCACACTTCTTTCTGATGCAACAGGAACAAGCTCTGTAACCGGGAAATTTCTTTCAGCCAGTACTTGTAACATTTTAGTACCTACGAGGCCAGTAGCGCCGACAACTGCAACTTTCATTGTTTGTTTTATTTTTTTTTAAATTAATTAGTCAATAAAAAAAGGCCTTCCTGTTTAGGGAAGGCCTTACTATGTTTATCTATATACAAACGCAGGCACCTTCCCTATGGGGACTGTTTCTTACGTTTAATATTAAGGATTGTTATTTTCATTACCTGCTGCAAAATAACCACAAATAAAAACAACACCAAATCCATTTTTAAATTCAAGGGTTATAATATGAAAATTTTTTATAACCCATTTACAAAACGTATATTTAATTATAGCCAACTAACTTGTATGAAAATTCTTTTAACAACTCTTGCTTTTTGCTTTGGCAGCCTATACTCTTACAGTCAATTGAACGAAAGCTTTACCGACGGAGATTTTACTAACAATCCTACATGGGTTGGAAATACAACTGACTGGACTGTTAATTCAAGCCAACAATTACAAAGCAACAATACAGTTGGTAATGCCCAATATTACCTAAGCACACCTAATACTTTAGCTACAGTAACACAATGGGAATGGTATACTAAAATTGATTTTAATCCTTCATCTGCCAACTACATTGATGTCTTTTTAACTGCTTCGGCAAGCGATGTTACAAACAATAGTACAACCGGCTATTTTGTACGTATAGGAAATACTGATGATGAAATCTCGCTGTATCGAAAAGATGCAGCAGGGGCGATTACAAAAATTATAGATGGCACCAATGCAATTCTCAATAGCAGTTCAAGTACAATGAAGATAAAGGTAATAAGAGCTACGGGAAATCAATGGACACTGTTTCGTGATCTTTCTGGTACAGGTACAACTTATTCTGCTGAAGGCTCTGTAACCGATGCAACATATACCTCATCTGCATTCTTTAGCATTTATGTAAAACAGAGCACCGCCACCTTCTTTCAAAAACACTTTTTTGATGATATTGATATTCGCGCCTATGCTCCTGATGTAACACCGCCTGCTATTCAATCGGCTACTGCCACCAGTCTTAATACTATAGATGTTTTGTTTAATGAACCTGTTGAACTTGCTTCCAGCCAAGCAGCGTCGAATTATTCAGTTAATAATGCAGTAGGCAGTCCTTCGTTAGTAGTTAGGGATGCGGCGAATACCGCTTTAGTTCACCTTACTTTCGCCGCAAATTTTGGCAATGGAACAACCAATACCTTAACTATAAACGGGGTAAGAGATCTCTCTAATAATGCAATTGTGAATGGGACCGCTGCATTTAGTTTTTATGTTCCTATGAGGTACGACGCTGTAATTGATGAAATAGTTGCAGATGTAAACCCGGTTATAGGATTACCTGGTGAAGAATTTATAGAGTTAAAAAACACAAGCGGCCGACAAATAAATTTACAAGGCTGGAGATTAACCACAACAAGCGCAACAAGTGCCTCTTTTCCTTCTTACGTTTTACCAGCTGATAGTTTTCTAATTGTTACGTCAACAGCTGCCGTGGCCGCATATGCTTCTTTTGGTAGGGTTTTAGGGGTAGGTTCTTTTCCTGCTTTAATTGACGCAGGAACAACACTAACGCTGTTTTCAAAGGAAGGCTTAACGGTACATAGTGTTAGCTATAATACAAGCTGGTACCAGAATTCAGTTAAGAGCGAAGGTGGCTGGAGCCTTGAAATGATTGATACAAAAAATCCTTGCAACGGCGCTGCTAACTGGACTGCAAGTACAAACCCAGGAGGGGGAACGCCTGGCGCAAAAAATTCTGTAGACCGCGCAAATCCTGATCAGTCAGCACCTGCTTTAATAAGGGCTGCTGCTGTTGACAACGTAACCGTAATCCTTACTTTTAATGAAGGCCTCGACAGCACAAAAGCGGCTACGCGAGGCAATTATAGTATAAGCGACGGTATCAACGTGCCAACTTCGGCAACCACCTTAGGCCCTGGCTTCAACAGCGTTCAGCTTAAACTTGCTACTCCCTTGCAAACAGGTAAAGTATATACGGTTATAGCTATTAATGTTACAGACTGTAGCGGTAACGTAATACAGGCAATGAACACCACCAGGCTCGGACTTGCCTCACCTATTGATAGTTTTGGCATTGTTATTAATGAAATTCTTTTCAATCCTAAATCTGGCGCTGTAGATTATGTAGAAATCTACAACCGCAGCACCAGTGTGTATAATTTAAAAGATTTGTACATAACCAATAGCACCTCCACACCAAAACAGGCTTCTATAGATAACGTACTCTTATTTCCGGGCGATTATTGGGTGCTCAGCGATAACCAGGGCATTGTGAAGCAGAATTACATTGCTAAGAACCCTGATAGCTTTTCAGACATCGCATCATTTCCTTCTTTTAATGATGATAAAGGAACTGTAGTGTTATTAAACGCCCAAGGTGCAACAGTCGATGCATTGAACTATGATGCTAAGTGGCACTTTTCTTTACTCGAAAACGAGGAAGGTATTTCATTAGAAAGGGTTGATTACAATAAACCAACGCAAGACCAGAACAATTGGCATTCCGCAGCATCTACCGCCGGCTTTGGTACGCCAACCTACCAAAACAGCCAGTTCAGAAGCGATCTTGTTTTAAATGGCGAGATAACTATTACACCTAAAACCTTTTCACCTGACAATGATGGCACCGATGATTTTGCCTTAATCAATTTCCAGATGGCAGAAGCTGGCAACGTAGCCAATATTACCATTTTTGATGCGCAGGGAAGACCGGTGAGGAACCTTGTAAAAAACGCAACACTTGCACTAACTGGTACTTTTAGGTGGGACGGCTTAAACGACAAGCAGGCCAAAGTTTCCACAGGGCCTTATGTTATTTATACTGATGTTTTTAATTTGAACGGCAAGCGAAGGAAGTATAAAAAAACAGTGATTGTGGCTTCAAGTTTTTAAGAGAGGCGCGAAAAGGCAAAGGATAAGAAGATTTAGTTTTCCAACGTTGTTCGCTATACAGCTTTTGTTGTGTCACTCACTTGTACAGTAGTTACTTATTCAGCTGTAGTTGCTAAGGCGGTAACCTCAAAAATATACAAACGCTAAACAAATACACCTGCAAATTGAATAGGGTTAATAATAGGTATTATCGACTCTTCCATTTTCTAAATAGTATTAAAAGCATGGAAACTATTTGATGCGATTAATCTTGTAATTATTATTACAACACCTCCAACGCGAGTAAAACCTGCCAGGCTTCTTTAACCTTTCCTGCATTTAGCAGTTCGGCTGCATACAGGTGTATTTCCTTTTCCATTTCTTCGGGTGCGAGAGAGTAATATTGAAAAATGTTTTTCAATTTATCATCTTCAAAAGAAGGGTCTACAACGGGCATTTCATTTACGTTACCTAACTTGCCCAGGTGGTTGCCTGACAAAAAACTACTGCTCTTGATTGCACACGGTAGTACATCTACTCCTATTCCTAATTTTACGTTTGGCTTTTCAACTATAAATAAATTGCGCTCATCAACTCTACAATACCAATCGCCACCTAGGCGTGCTACATGGTTTATTTTTCGCTGGTCAATCATTCCGTTAAGGTCTAAAATTGTTTCCTCTACATGCATTGCTAAAATCTCGGCAATCACTAATTGCCCGGCACCTCCCTGTTCTCCAAGGCTCTTTACTTCTACGACTTTACATTCAAATTTTACCTTTGCTTCCTGTACCATCGGGGGAGTTATTAGGGTGGATTTTTGCATAGTCAAACCCGTCTTGGCAAACTCACTGCAGCCTTTTGGAAACTCGCAACTTGCGAGGCTGGTTTGCTGCACCATATCGTAATCAACTATGTTTATTACAACCTCTGGTACTTCTAATACATTTTGAAGTGTGTGCTTAGTTGTATTATCTCTTACCCTGCGTGAAGGACTAAAAATAACGATGGGTGGATTGGTGGAAAACAAGTTGAAGAAACTAAAAGGACTAAGGTTAATGTTTCCTTCCTTATCAATTGTACTGGCAAAACAAATAGGGCGGGGAGCAATAGCATGTTGTAACCACTGTTGTATTTCTATCGCATCCAGATCAGAAAGGTTGATCGTTTTCATGCTGCTAAAGATAGCCTGATTTTGGTTTTACCCTGTTGCTTTTGGGACTTACTGTACAAGTGAGTGACACAACAATGCTGGTATGAAATACTAAAGGTGGTACCAAAAATCTAATATTTATTTCTTCATTAAAAGCTTCATCTGGAAAAGGGATTAGCTTATAACTCCCATACTAATTCATTGAAGCAAGTACATTGGCAATAGCTTCAGCTTTCATCCAGTCTTTGTGGGAATCGATGTTTACGTGCCATTGGTTTTCGCAAACGTATTGTGCAATGTTTTTTCCGTACATCGATTTTTTTTGCCGGAAATTATCGGCTTTAAAAATATACACGCTACCATCGCGGGCATATGCTTTAGGCAATAACTGCCTTGAAGTAATGATTGCTTCGTCGCCTGTTGCAATCTTCATAAACCCATTTTCATTTGTTTGAAAAACCCAGTGTGGATTGTATTCGTGGGGCACTTCGCGAACTGTGCATAAACTATCTCCGCCTGTAGAAAGGAAGCGCATAATGCATGCATCAACAAGGCCTTCGGCTCTAAACGGACAGGTAGGTTGAAGAAGAATGATATTGTCGTAATGCTCTTCTATAAAGTCGTAGTAGGTAATTACATTTTCTATTACTTCGTAAGTAGGTGTTGTGTCGGAAGCAAGATAAGTAGGTCTTATAAAAGGAACCTCTACGGCTGTATTTAAAGCTGTAGCAGCAATTGTTTGGCAATCGGTGCTAAGCATTACCTTATTTACCATTGTAGCACTAACGGCGGCATCAAAGGTATACTCCAATAAGCGCTTACCCTTTAGCGGCTTTATGTTTTTTCCAGGAACTCCTTTTGATCCTGCCCGGGCGGGTATTATGCATAGGTTTTTCATCTTGGAATTGTAATATTTTAGAGTTTCGAAGTGGTATAGTAGCTAATACTTCGGCCATCTTTTGCCCTGCATAACCATTTCCATAAACCGAAGATCGGTTTGGTCTTTTGCTTTGTTGCCAAAACTTTATTGCTTCAATAATAGCTGCCTTGTTGTAATCAATATCAGTAACATTATTTCCTCTTTGCCTTCCGCTTTGGCGGCTACCAATATTAACAACTGGTACGCCCATAAAAGAACATTCGCGAATGCCCATGCTGCTATTGCCAATTAAACAAGTAGCATTATATACGAGGCGTAAGAAATCGGTGGGCACCATATTTTCGAAGAAATGTACGTTCGACATTTTGTAATGGTTCCTGTAATACTTAATGCTTTGTGAAACAGCATCGGTGCCAGCATCAGCATTTGGTGAAAACCAGAAAGCCGGAATGTTAAGCTCTTTAATTGCCTGCAGTGTTTCTTCTACCTGAAATTTTGCTTCCCGAAACTCGGTAGTTACAGGGTGTTGCATTACTACAACATAACCACTGCTAAAATCAGGTCGTCCACCCAATCCTCCATATTTTATATATGGATCGAAATTTAGTGCCGGGTCTTTCAGCACTTCTGCCGCAAGATCTATTGAAGGACAGCCGCAATCGAAAACATAAGCAGGATCTTCTCCTAATTTTATAACCGTTTCGCGAGCCTTTTTATTGCATACAAGATGAATGTCGGCAAACTTTGTATTAGCATGACGAACCTTTTCATCTATGCTGCCCGTTATTTCTCCACCCTGTATATGAACTAGTGGAATATTTTGATAAGCTGCTGCAATAGATACCGAAATAGTTTCGAAGCGGTCTGCTATAACCATTACCATGTTCGGCTTTAAATTATAAAAGACGGTTGATAATTCAACTAAACCAATACCTACTGTTTTAGCCATTGATGTTAAACACTCACCATCAAGAACTGTATAAACTCTTTCGTTTACTTCAAATCCATCGTCATGAAGTATATCGTCAATATTTCCATACTTGTCAAGAAGTGCAGGGCCAGCTAATACAATTTGAAGTTGAAGTGCAGGATGCTGCTGTATAGCTTTAAGCGTGCTCTTTATCCGGCTGTAACTAGGTCGCGCCGTAATTACTACACACAACTTCCTTCTTTGATTCATGTTATTCAATATCTTCTTGATTCAAAAATTCCCATTTTTGCACGGACCTGCTAAGTCTTTTACCTATCACTTTCTCATATTCTGATGGAGCAATGCCGTACCCTGCTGGCTTTTTTGCTTCAAGGTTTTCAAATGTTATCACGTGACCTTTTGGTAATGCTGCGTTTACAGAGAGCGATTTTCCAAACAGCCTTTTCAAGTCTACCAGTTTCTCTGCAGCAGCATTTTTTTCAAAATCCTCTAGCATCGAGAGCCGGATCTTTCTTACCCCTTCCGTTAACATTTTTACTTCGTCAATAGTAAGTGAGGCCTTAGCATCAGGACCGAACATTCGTTTATCAAAAACTACATGGAATTCCAGTATTTCAGCGCCCAATGCTGTGGCAGCCATACAGGCTACTACCTCACCGCTATGGTCGGAATAACCAACAGGTATATTAAAACGCGATTTTAAATTTTTTATTATCTGCAACCCCCACTGCTCGGGTTGCGTAGGATAGGCGGTAGTGCATTGAAGGAGCGACACCGCTGTTTTCTTTTGTTCAAAAACCCCTATTGCAGCTGACAATTCTTCCATTGTGCTCATACCGCTTGATATAATTACAGGCTTACCTGTATTAGCAATTTTTTGGAGCAACAAGCCGTTAGTTACTTCTCCCGATCCAATTTTATACGCCGATACTCCTGCCTCTTCAAGCACGTCTACAGCTTTACATGAGAATGGTGAGGATATAAACTGAAGACCCACTTTATCGCAATGTTGCTTCACTTCTTTCCATTGTTCAACCGAAAGCTCCATGCGCTTCCAGTAATCGAAGCGGGTTTTATCAACATAACTAAAAGGAATTCTAAAAGTCTCGTACTCGCTGCTTTCAGCTTCAGCAATATGCGTTTGAAATTTAATTGCATCGATACCGGTACCCGCTAATGCATCAATATAAGAATGAAGAATGCCAACACTACCATCGTGTGCTTGCCCAATTTCGGCAATAATCATAGGTACTTTAAGTTTAGGAGGGATATGACCACTACATAAAGGAGCAGTAATTCATCAACGAATTACATGGAAGATAATTATGTAACCAGCAGTATATTTTTATGGCGTCATCGTTGCGTCGCATTACGTTCGTCGGCAAACCAATGGGGATCGGGGGAGAGAAGAGCCTTTATTACCTCGCAGTTAAATTAGAATATAGATAAGACATTTCTAAAGCCACTGGCAATGGAATAAAGTTGTTTTTCAGCTGCATGAAAAACATACAGTACAAGTGAGTGACACAACAAAAGTTGCTAAACGAACTGATGTTGGTTCCCAAAAGGAAGCCATTATTATTACAGCGAGGGAAGATTTGTTACGCTTTAGAAGGTTCTATACGTTTATACCGAACGTTCTTTGGATCCAGCCGGTATAAAATCCTACTACAATCAAAGCAATAAGGATAATAACAATTATGAGTATTATCATACCTGCAGACGATGACTTTTTAACGTGTGTTTTTGTTGCGTGCTGGTTTCCTTCGGTGGCTGATAGTGCCCTTGCTTTTATTAGCTTGCCTGCATACCTGGCGGTAAAAGTATCTACGTCGCTTTGGCCATGTACAATCTGCTCAGCAACAAAGAACTCTTTATTATCTCTAATATCGTAAGCCTGTACAACAACAGGAAACTGATCTTTACTTAGCACCATAGCACTTTAATTATAAGGTTAATAAATGAAGGGACTTGATGAATGCAGATGCAATTATATTGCCACCGAAAGTTACAATGGGGCTTAGCAGAAGATCTTTGTAAAAATAAAAGAGGCTACCTTGTCGGCAGCCTCTTTACAATATAATAAGAGATGGTTACTTCGTTACAAGTTTTAGCTCGTCAACTATATGTTTAGCACCTCCCAGTTTTTCTATGCACCAAAGCACATAGCGTACATCTACATTAATAGTACGGTTAAGATCTTTATCAAACGCAAGCTTATGACTTAGCGCCTCGTAATTGCCATCAAAGGCAAGACCAATGAGTTCTCCATTTGCATTTATTACAGGAGATCCTGAGTTACCTCCCGTTATATCGTTTGTAGTTATAAAGCCTACAACAATATCTTTTTCTTTTGCATCGGCATAGCGGCCAAAGTCTTTCGCCTTATACAAGTCGATGTATTTTTTAGGCAGATCAAATTCATAATCTCCCGGAACATATTTCTCCATCACACCCTTCATTGTTGTTATGTAATCATACTGCAACCCATCTTTAGGAGAATAGCTTTTTACGTTACCATAACTAACTCTCATGGTAAAATTGGCATCAGGATACATCATGCTTGCCTTCGCCTTATCTTTTTCTAAAATACCTTTCAGGTACAACCTGCCTAACTCGTTATTCGACGCCGTAAATGCTGTATATGCAGGGGCAAATTTTTCGTTGTAGTTTTTAATAAAAGCCGCTGCTGTAGCATAAGCAGGATCGGCTCGCAACGCTTCAATTGATGGATCAGCTTTAAAACGAGACCACTTTTCTTCGCTAAAAGCCATCGTATTGCCAATTACAAACTGGCTGTACTTAAAGTACGCGTCAGGGGTGTTTCCATAGGTGCTAAACAATTCATTATAGAAAGCAGTTGGCTGCTGGCTCTTA
>JAQBNN010000015.1 GCA_028288505.1 Segetibacter sp.
ATAATTGGCAGCTATAGCTCCATAAGCCGCGATAGTTCCATTTTTTGTAATGAAGGCATTAAGTACCCACTATTAAAAAGTGATTGCCCACGTAGCAAATACTTGATATCTGTAAAAGCAACTATTGGCCTTGTTCGTGTTCGAGGCTTACCGGGAATAAAACGCAGCCCTTTACAACTGCTTAATACACTATATGGGCGCTAGTTGAAGTGTTCCAATAGATTACTTTAATTATCCTGGCTCAATATAAATTTATTGAATTTGACTGTTTATTTATTGTTTGTCAATAAATGATATTATCTTAGCGACATAATTAAACTCTTCAATTATGTTTACAACTAACAACTTCATATTTACGGTACTCACGATTGTGGCCTGGCTCATCTTCATTGGCTTAGGCATTGAGGCTGGAGCTTTAATAGTCAATTTTATTGCAAGTCTTTACAAGCCTGAAATTGTCCATCACTTATATAACAAGTTAGATTTAAGTGAAATGTATGAACGTAGTAAAATGGTTTATTTCGGGATGTATAGTTTTATACTTTTCATAGCTATTTTAAAAGCTGTCCTATTCTACCAGGTCATCCTGCTAGTGAGCAAATTCGATTTGTCAAAACCATTCAACAACTTTGTTTCCAAACGAATTTCACAAATTAGTTACTACACTTTGTCAATAGGACTTATAAGTTACTTCGCACGACAGGCAGCTAAAAATTTAATGCATCATGGGTTTGTTACCGACAACTTAAACCAGTTTTGGGCAGATAGTGAAGCATTTATTTTAATGGCAGCTGTCATTTATATTATTGCGACGATCTTCAAAAAAGGAATAGAGATTCAAAACGAAAACGATTTAACTGTTTAAGCATGCCAATCATTGTAAACTTAGATGTAATGATGGCAAAGCGTAAAATGTCGCTTAACGAGCTATCAGAGAAAGTTGAGCTGACACTTTCTAACCTTTCCATCTTAAAAACGGGAAAAGCAAAAGCTATTCGCTTTAGCACTTTAAATGCAATTTGTACAGCGCTGGATTGCCAACCGGGCGACATTTTGGAATACGTTAACCACAACAAAGGAACAACAAACCGCTAGCACCCTGTTAAGTCCCTGCAGGTCTTCCAGCGTGAGGCTGTTTTAGCCCGTGCTTCAGTTGTAGGTTACACAGCTGCAATGGCTTCGGGGGGTGAGGTGTTGCACAGGTGTTCAACCAATCAACTTGTCAACTACATTTTTGCTTAAGCACCAGTGCTACTATTAAGCATCGTTGTGTCACTCACTTATACGCTAGAAGCAATACTGGGCAAGGCTGCCGTTCAACTCATCAACTAACTCAGCCGTTATTGCAAGCAGGAGCGGCGAAGCAATTTTATTTTTGTGAAGCGCATTTGATTTAAGAAGTGGAATAGGGGTGACTAACTGAATAATTATTTGATTGCAGATGACACATACATGGGGTATCGTAAAAAAAGCAAATGCGCAACTTCATTCATTATTATTGGCGGGTTTTGTCTTTCTTTTCTTGCCAAAAAGATATACAAGTACAAGTGAGTGACACAACGATGCATAATAGTAGCCATAAAGTTGGCTCAAAAATCACCTTTTACAAACAATATTGGCCAATACAATGATTTACATTTGTGGCCCTATTTCTTTTAGATGTAGGAGTGCAAGCAAAACGATAACCTTTGATACCGTAAATGAACAACGCTGAAAACCTGGCTTCCCTTAGTAAACGTAACCCTTTCGAACTTTTCTTTGAACTATCAGCGGACTTGTTATGCATTGCTGGTTTTGATGGATACTTTAAACAAATAAATCCTGCCGTTTCGAAATTATTGGGTTATTCGAATGAAGAACTTATGTCGAGACCTATTAACGATTTTGTTCATAGAGATGATAAGGAAATAACTGCGAAAGTTCGTGCTGAGCTTGTAAAGGGAAACCCACTTTTCCATTTTGAAAATCGTTATGTAACAAAATTTGGGGAGTCTGTATGGCTTTCATGGACCTCGATGAACATAGACAGCGACAAAATGGTTTTTGCAATTGCTAAAAATATAACGCATAAAAAAAAACTTGAAGAAGATCGGAATAGGCTTTTGGCGACCATGACCAGGGTTAATAAGGAACTTAAGGAATTAACCTATACTACTTCACATGATCTTAGGGCTCCTGTTAATAATCTGCTTTCTATTTTCGACCTGCTGGATGTTTCGAAGATCAGCGATGGAGAAACACTTGAATTAATACTTATTTTGAAAGCTGCAAGTGAGAGTTTAAAGCATACACTAAATGGTTATGTAGATATTTTGAGTGAAAAAGAAAGCATGAATCTACCAGTGGAGGAATTGAATTTAAAAGAAGCCCTGGACATAGTGCTTCAATCAATTAATTCTTTAATTAAAAGCTCAAGAGCCACAATTGAAGTAAACTTTTCAGAACTCCCTAAAGTGAAGTTTAGTAAAACTCACCTTCATAGTATATTCCTTAATTTAATTACTAATTCTATTAAGTATGCCAGAACAGATTGCTTACCTGTTATAAGCATCTCATCAAAAAGAGTGAATGGAATTTGCCAGTTGATTATAGCTGATAACGGTGTAGGCTTTGATATGGAGAACGTAAAGGAGAGAGTTTTTGGATTGCATCAAAAGTTTAATGAACATGCTGACAGCAAGGGGATTGGACTTTATTTAGTATATAACCATGTTACGAGTTTTGGCGGAACGATAGCTTTAGAAAGTGAATTGAATGCTGGATCGAAATTTATCATCTCTTTTAAGGACTGCTAATATTTCTTCTAACTACACTTTAATTACATCTTAATTGTTGGACATACAGATAAAAGAAGGTTAGGCTTGCTGAGTAAGGTTATACAAGTACAAGTGAGTGACACAACGATGTTTAATAGTAGTAACAAAGCTAGCTTTGTTACTAATACAATTTTACTGATCCTCGAAAGAGGTTATTGATTTTATTTAAGCTCAATGCGATTATTTGTGAAGTATTTCCCGTTTATTTTACGGCTACCGGTATTAAAATTTTAAACACGGCTCCTTCTCCTGGTTTACTTTCAGCCCAAACAAAGCCTTGATGATTTTCGGCAACTCTTCGAACAATGCTCAGTCCTACGCCAGTACCTGAATAATTAGCATCGCCTTGTAACCTGGTAAATACCTTAAAAATGTTTTCCGCGTATTCCTGCTCAAAACCGATTCCGTTATCTTTTAGCTGGATAAGATGATAGTGTTTATTTACCGCCTCAATTGGCAGATCTTCCTTCGCTTCATGACCCTTTACCTCGCATGACGAAATTTCGATAATAGGAATTACACCGGGCTGTGTATACTTTATGGAATTACTAATGAGGTTTTGAAATAACTGCTGAAACTGGCGCTTGTCTCCCAGAACTTTTGGTAATTTGTCGACGGTGCAGTTCGCACCTTTTTCTAATATATCAAGCTCGAGATCTTCTAGTACTTCTTTTACTTCAATGTTTAAATCAATTTCAGATGTTGCGCCGGCGCCCTTGCTAACATACGAGTAAATCAACAGGTCATTGATCAGTGCTGACATCCTATCTGATGATCTTGTGATACGATGGAATAGTTCCTGCTGCTGTTCATTTAATTGTTCCCACAGCTCGCTCTTCAATCGATTTACAAAAATACTTATCTTTCTTAGTGGTGCTTGTAAGTCGTGCGATGACGCATATGCAAACTCTTCAAGACTTGAGTTTGCTTTAAGTAATTCGGTATTAATGCTATCGAGTTTTATATTAATATCCCTGGTCTCTTCAATATTAATATTTAACTGATCAAGGTATTTTTTCCTGTCAGTTTGGTCCTGTGTAATTTTTATAAATCCTATATGATTTCCTTCTTCATCAAGAACCTTTGTTAAAGCTACCGAGGCCCAAAATAATTCTCCATTTTTTTTTCTGCGCCAGTTTTCAATTTCGTACCTGCCTTTTTCTTTAGCAAGTTGTCTTTCATACACGTGCAAATTCTGTTCTTTCAAAAACTCAGGAAAAAGAATATCAAAGTTTTTACCTATGGCTTCTTCTGCTGTATAGCCTTTCATTAATTCGCAGCCATTATTCCAGGTCTGTATTACACCATTAGTATCTAACATAAAAATCGCAAATCCTTTAATCTCTGCTACTGCATCCGGAAAATAACGTTCATGTGGCTTAACAATCATATCGTAATTAATTTAGTATAGTAGCTCCATCAAATGTATAAGCAATATTTCGAAATCAAATAAACCGGTAAATATCTATAGAAGCTACACCGACGAGTTAGTAAGCTATCCATAGAACATCATTTTTGCTTGTTGCTGCCTGCAACCCAAAAGCAAAGAGTGTAGAGAGTAGGAGAGGATTGAAAAGCAAGTTAGGCTGCACTTGTTGGCGCAACATTAATGCAGTAGCCAAAATTTAGGTCTCCAGCTATAGAAAAAAAATCAACATCGTTGTGTCACTCACTTGTGCCTTTAGTAATTCTATTCTGCAACTTAATTAATGGCGGAATGATTACGGGCTGTCCTTATACTAACAATAGAATTCTGTGCGCTTCTTTGTAGAAGATATTTGCAGGTTAAACTGTTAACCTATTCGTTGAAGGTAAACATGCATTCTTTTAATTGCCACTACAACAAACAGTAGGTAATAGATTAGTTACCTTATTCTTTAAGTCGGCAAATGTGGTTGTCTTACTTATAAAATTTATTGCACCTAACTCCATTGCTTTTACTTTATCAGCCTCCCGTGATGAAGTTGAATAAATGATTACAGGAATATTATTTAGCTCCTCGGACGTTTTAATAATCTTTTGAAATTCAAAACTATGCATTAGAGGTAAGTTGAGATCTAAATAGATGCAATCTGGTTTATCATAAATATTTGTGCGAAGAGTTTGCAAAGTACTAAGGGCATTGCCAAAACACTTGCAATTAATATTTGAATTAATCTCATTAATAACCTTTGTGAAAATCATTTGGTCGTCTTCATCATCATCTACCAGCATTATCGTGCAAGATGTATTCATTCAAAAAATTTAATAAGCCTACTCAACAGGCAACATAAGTGTAAAAGTTGCACCAATGCCCAAGGCACTTTCAGCTTTAATATTGCCAAAGTGATTCTTTACAATCTTTCTGCAAAAAGCAAGCCCGAAGCCTATGGAATTAGATGCGGAATCAAGCTTTTTAAGGAACTCAAAAATGTATTCTTTGTATCGGTTGTCGAAACCTGCCCCTCTGTCGGCTATAGTAATTTTTGCGTAATCTATATAAACATATTTGTTGTGTAACGAGTTAAATAAATTGTCTTTTACTATAACTAAGTTTATAGTAAGGAATAAGTTATTATTAATGGTACCATGTACAAAAGCATTTTTAAGTAAATGATGAAACAATAAACGAAGCTGCATTCTACTTCCAATTATCGTACTTGATCCGGTAATATCAGCATTAACTTTTATGCCTGGATACAACTGTTGTAATTCATGCAATTCCAATTGCAGTAGGTCATTTAGCTTTACATGCGTTCTTTCTAATACATCTGTTGATAGACTTAAATATTCCTGGAGATTTTGTAACAGCAGTCTTATTCTTTGTGATGATCTTTCTATTGCAGATAATGCCCCCTCACTTTTATGTGCATTTAAATTACCAGCAAGTAATTCATGAGAAAAAAACGCAAGCTTCCTTGCCGGTTCCTGTAAATCATGAGTAACTACGTTCCCTAGTTGAAGCAACTCATTTTTTTGAAAAGTAAGTAAAGAGATTTGTTTATCCATCTCCTTTTGTTGTAATTCTAACTCTTGCTTTATTTTTTCTAAAGCCTCATTTTTTTGCAATTCATCTTCAGCATTCTTTTTTGCCTGTAAAATTTCATC
>JAQBNN010000022.1 GCA_028288505.1 Segetibacter sp.
GTTTGGACTGAAGCCTGTAAGTACTGTCAGCTATTCAATTGTTGACCGGCGCCGTCAGGTTTATAATCCTCTTCATTCAGATAGTATTGGAACCTTATATGAAGGTGATGGAGGTTTATACCAGGCATATTCTGGAATTGGTAAACGTTGGGGCGGTCTTAGTCTTGGCATAAATGCTGGCTATTCTTTTGGCCGCAAACAAACTAATACAAGGGTGAGTATACTCGACACCGTATTTCATTATCAAACGAATTCTCAAACGCTTACTTCTTTCGGCGATTGGTTTGTAAACGCCGGTCTTCAATACGAAGCTAACGTAGGCAAAAACGCTTTGCTTCGGTTTGGTGTAACTGCTGATCTTGGGCAGAAGATGAAAGCCAGCCAGGATATTTCAAGAGAGACATTTGCATACAATGCTGTCGGAAATACGAATACCATCGATAGCGTTTTTAATAAGAACGAAGTTGAAGGCACTATTCAGCTTCCTTCATCATATACTGGCGGCATAACACTTAATACTACCGTTACTGACCAGTTAGGTCGCAGGTTCGATAAATTTATGTTAGGTGTAGAATACCAGACAACCAATTGGAACGACTATACTTTTTATGGCCAGAAGGATAATGTGGCCAATAGTTACATGGTTAGGGTAGGTACACAAATAGTTCCTGATCCGCTTTCTCTTCGTAACTATTGGAGTCGTGTAAGTTATCGTGCAGGTGTTTATTTTGGTAAAGATCCTGTTACTATAAACGGAAGCCAGCTACCTGTAGCTGCTATTACTTTAGGTGCCGGACTTCCTATCCGTAAGTTCAGGTCGTACGATTACCAGTTCACTGTTATAAACACCGCTTTCGAACTTGGTAAAAGAGGCAACAAAGACAACAACATAACCGAAAGCTTTTTCCGGTTTTCTGTAGGCCTTAACCTCAGTGACATTTGGTTCCAAAAGCGTAAGTATGATTAACGATATCAGCAAAATATTTAAAAAATCAGCAGCCTTGTTATTGGGCTGCTTTTTTGTTTTGTCTTGCGAAAACGATATCAACGAGGTACGTTCTCTTGGTGCTAAAACGACGGGCATCGAAGAAGGGAAAAATATCGAAAGCTTCCTCAGCCAGGAGGGCAAAGTAAAGGCTAAGCTAATGGCGCCTTTAATGTTGCGCTACCAACGTGATACGCCAAAAGTTGAGTTCCCCAAGTCGCTAAAGGTCGATTTTTTTAATGCTGCACTGCAAGTAGAAAGCAAACTGTCGGCTAAGTACGGTGAATACAAAGAGAACGAAAACAAGGTGTTCCTGAGAGATAGCGTGATCGTTTTTAATGTTACGGGCGATACCCTTTTTTGTAACGAGCTATTCTGGGACCAGTACAAAGGAATCTTCTACACCGAGAAAGCCGTAAAGATCCACAGCCCCACCAGAAGGTTTTACGGTACCGGTCTTGTTGCCGAGCAAAGCTTCAAGCACTACACCATCTTTAAAATGCACAACAGCTACATGAATATTCCCGACAGTACACTGAGTGGCTATTAAAGGTTAGTTTGGTTACGGGCATTTGTATTTCATAGTATTCATCGTTGCGTCGCATTACGTTCATCGGAAAATCTTTGGGCATCTTTTCCTGTGTTTTTATGTTTCTTCCCAACAATAATTAAAGTTGTAACAACTTGCTTATACGCAAAAACGAAATCTTAATCGCTTGCAACACAGTTTCTCTTTATGAGTAGATTACTTTCGAACAGGAGTATGTTACGTATATTCAAGAGTTAGTAGACATTATATGCAAGCAGTTAAAACGATACGCCTTAGCTGGACATTTTATACATATTTTCTCTTCGCGTCCCTAATTGTTACTACTTGTTGTCTTAGCATATTCTGGAGATATGGCGTTACTACCTTTTTCGCACTATTTTGGTTTAAAGTGGGGACACTTGGGTTAACGTATTATTTCGTTAACAGGTATAAAAGCAAAGAATACTACGATTACCTAAATCTCGGAGTTTCTAAAGTTGTACTTTGGACGTCTACACTCACTTTCGATTTTGCTTTATTTATATTTCTTATTATTCAGACTTATTATTTAAGATGACGCATACATTAGAAGTAGATAGTATTCAACTTGACTTTGGCAACAGAAGAATATTATCAAGTATCTATCTTAAATGTGAAACCGGAAAAATAACAGGTCTTTTAGGAAGAAATGGACAGGGCAAAACATCTCTTATGAACATTATTTACGGGTCGCTGAAATGCGAAAAATCTGTTCAATTTGACAATACAGCCTGTTATGAAGCTTTTAAAAGACCCGACTTATTGCTTTATTTACCTCAGTTTAATTTCATACCCCAATCCCTATCCTTAAGGAGAGTATTCAAAGATTTTGAATTAAATTACGCCTCGTTTGAAAAGAATTTCCGGAATTTACTTCAAGAGATAAATCTGTTATAGCAAATCTTTCTGGTGGTGAGCATAGATTGGTGGAACTATACATAATTGCAAAGTCGAAATCTCAATTTGCAATGTTAGACGAACCTTTCACTCACTTAAATCCGATACAAATAAAAAAAGTAAAAGAACTTTTGTTGGAAGAAAAGCAAAACAAGGGAATACTAGTAACCGACCATATGTTTAAACACATTGTAGATATTTCTGACTGCTTATATGTACTTACAAATGCAAGAACCCAATTGACAAAAAGTGCAGATGATGTTGAAAAGCTTGGCTATGCAAGACTTTAGGGCTAGGTGAATTATTCAACTATAAATCACTATTTTACTTTTGATGTTAATTGAACCTGGGTTTTTCAATTGCCACAACTTCGCAAACACTTTAGCGTTGCTGTATGGGGTTAAGATATTATAATCAAAAAAGTTTCATAGAGTAATACATGGAAAGAATACTGTCTATAATTAAGAACTTTATTTTGAATAAGGGAGGTGAAGATGTTGCTATTGGGCGAAATACTTTAAGTTATAGGTCACCTTTTTTTCCATCTAAGTTGCTCAACAATTACTTAGTGCAAGTAGAAAAAGGAAATTTTACAATTATTCAAAATCCTAAAGGAGTATTCTTGTCATATCAATTTGATATGTATAGATTATTTCTTCTTGGGATAATATTTTCCGTTGCAACGGGAGTTATGATAGAAACGTTTTGGATTGCCATACTTTTCTTCCTTTTTTTAGTCGTTTTTAATTGGGCATTAGCAATAATGAGACATAGGGATATGCTAGAAGCTATTGTGCGAGAGATTAAAAAAAGCCACTTACAAAAGGATTTGCCGAATACTGTAACTACAGTACAAGTGAGTGACACAACAATGTAGCTGCTTATTCAACTGCCGGTCAACACAAAACTTTTATTTACTTAACGTATTGGCCAACAGGTAAACGGTTACTTATACTTCGGGCAAGGGTCATTTCATCGGCGTATTCAAGCTCGCCGCCGAATGCTATTCCGCGGGCAATGGTGGTAACTTTACAACTGGTGTTTTGCAGCTTCTTCTGGATATAATAAATCGTAGTGTCGCCCTGTATGTTAGGGTTGAGAGCGAAAATAATTTCTTCTACCGCTTCGTGTTGTATGCGGTTAACGAGGCCTTCAATATTTAACTGGTCGGGACCAATGCCATCGAGGGGAGATATAACGCCACCCAACACGTGGTAGGTTCCATTGAACTGCTGCGTACTTTCAACAGCGATTACGTCACGAATATTTTCAACAACGCAAATCAAATGCTGGTTGCGCATTCTGTTAGCGCAGATCGAACAAATATCAGCATCGCTAATGTTGGAGCAGCGTTGGCAAAATTTAATGTCTTGCCGCATACGGCTAATGGTATCGCCAAAGTGTTGCACTTCGCCAACATCTTGCTTTAGCAAATGCAGCACCAGCCTTAAGGCCGTTTTTTTACCAATGCCCGGCAGCTTCGAAAATTCATTTACCGCATTCTCTAATAACGACGAGGGAAGTTGCATAGGGCAAAGGTAGGATGGAAGGGAAAGAATTAATGTAAAATGAAAAATGTAAAATGAAAAAGTTTGAAGCAGAATACTGAAGTGAAAGGTTACTACGCTATCGGTTTTGCATTTTACATTTTTAATTTTGCATTTCTACAACGCAATATCTTTCTCATTATCCCAGTTAGCTCTTACCGTTAATTTTATTTTTAGGTCACGTACTATTTCGGGCTGGCGTTTTGCTCCAAAGAAGTTTCCCGGATCCCACTTAGTATTCTTGTTTGTATCGTACAAAATGCGCAGGTCATACTCTCCCGGTGGATATAATTTTCTTACCCAGTCACGCTGCCTTATCGCTGAAGCTTCTATTACTTTATCGTTTTGCACCAACAGCAAAACCGGATTTTTAGCTGTGTCAAGGTTAGTGAAACGTAGCTTGACACTACCGTATTCCTCTTCTTTTTTCGTAGTAATTTTTAGGGTATCAGTTTTTGCTAAAGTGGCACCTGCTGTGTCAGCAAAAGCAGTTTTATCTAAAATGAGATTGTAAGGTGTGTTAGGTGTTTTAGGAAAAACAAAAGTGAAGCGGGTATTGTTGGTATCAGCAATAAGACGATAGTTA
>JAQBNN010000028.1 GCA_028288505.1 Segetibacter sp.
GGCCTGCTGAAATTTGTTGAAAAACAGTTTCCTGAAATAACCACGCTGCTTTATACAATCAACACAAAACGCAACGATAGCTTGCACGACTTGGAGCCACAGGTATATACCGGCAAAGGTTACATTATTGAAAAGCTGGAGAATTTCGAATTCAAGATCTCGCCTAAATCATTTTTCCAAACAAATACAAAGCAGGGTGAAAGGCTTTACCAGGTTACACGAGAATTTGCTGAACTTAATGGTAGCCAGGTTGTTTACGACCTTTATTGCGGAACGGGTAGCATCGGAATTTTCCTAAGCAAGCAGGCGAAAAAAATTGTAGGTGTTGAGGTAATTGCAGAAGCTATTGAAGATGCAAAGCAAAATGCGGCGCTGAATAACATTGAAGATGCTTCGTTTTTTGCCGGGGACGTTATTGATATTGTTGACGACAACTTTTTTGCTTTGCACGGTCGGCCTGATGTAATTATAACTGATCCACCAAGAGCAGGCATGCACGAAAAACTGGTAAGAAAACTTTTAGATATTGCTGCCCCTACAATTGTTTATGTTAGCTGTAACCCGGCAACACAGGCCCGTGACCTTGCTTTACTTGACGAAAAATACGCGGTAACTAAAATACAACCCGTAGATATGTTTCCACACACGCTGCACATCGAAAATGTAGTACAACTAAAGCTTCGCTAAATATAACGGGCTTACTTTTGTTATAATACGATTTACACTATGACCGAATTTAGACCAAGTAGATTTGAGATTTTACCGGTAATAATTAAGAACCTGCTGATCATTAATGTGCTCTTTTTTCTGGCACAAAATACAATTGGAGCAGGCGAGACTTTTAATATGGAAAAGATTTTGGCTTTGCACCATGTGAAGTCGCCTCTTTTTGCACCATGGCAAATTATAACACACATGTTCCTGCATGGCGACCTGTGGCACTTATTCGGAAACATGTTTGCTCTCTGGATGTTTGGTTCCATCCTTGAAAACCTTTGGGGTCCTAAAAGATTTCTTACATTTTTTTTCCTGTGTGGAATTGGTGCGGCTTTACTTCACCTGGCTTTTTTGTGGTTCGATTATAACGACTTATTAAACCAGTTTGTTTATATAAAACAAAATCCTACTCCCGATAAAATTATAGCCTTTTTTAACCAGCAAGAACTCTTCCGATTTGAAGGTGCCTCGGAAATGTTGGATACCTACAAACGTTTTCCCGACAACCAGGGATTGGAGAATCAGTTGGTTGGATTAATAACAGAATATACGTATGCTAAAGTGAGTGTACCAACGTTAGGTGCAAGTGGTGCAGTGTTTGGCGTACTTGCAGCTTTTGTTTATCTTTTCCCTAATACCTATATATACCTGTACTTTTTTGTACCGGTGAAGGCTAAGTGGGTGGGCCTACTTTATTTCGGGTTCGAATTGTTTTCCGCCATACAAAACAGTGCTGGAGACAATATTGCCCGTTGGGCGCATATCGGCGGGGGAATTGTAGGATTTTTACTAGTACTTACCTGGAATAGAAAAAACCGACGTAACTTTTATTAATGAATAAAGCGCATACAAAATGGATGTGTTAAGACAAGATAGCCGCAAAAAATTGTTGCTCGGGCAGGACGGTAATTCACTTGTGATGCTAATAATATTTATAGCCGTCGTTTTTGTAATACTAAGTTTTGTTTTGATACTATATCGCATCGATGGAGAAGGATTTCCTGAATTTAATGCTGAAGTGCTGAAGTGGGCAACGCTTCCCGCAACTCCGGTCGCTTTTGCTACAAAGCCCTGGACAATGCTTACTTATATGTTCACCCATATAGAAATCTGGCATGTGCTACCAAACTTGCTCTGGCTTTGGGGGTATGGTTACATTTTACAAGATCTTGCAGGTAACAGGAAGATTATACCTATTTATTTATATGGTGGGGTTGCAGGCGCACTTTTCTTTTTACTTGCCATAAATCTCATCCCTTTATTTAGGTCTACCATGGATACAGTTGCTCCTTTAATTGGTTCAGGACCGGCGTTAATGGCCCTGGCTATTTCAACTACTTTTTTGTCGCCCCGCTATAAAATTTTCCCGGCTATAAATGGTGGCATTCCTTTGTGGGTGCTTACTGCTGTGTTTATTATAATAAGCTTTGTAGGCATGGGAAAGGACAATGTTGGTGCTGCCATTTCTTTAGTTGGTGGTGGATTAATTGGCTGGTTCTTTGTCTTCCAATTAAGCAAGGGAAACGACTTAAGCGCCTGGATGAATGATTTGGCAGACTGGGTAGACAATCTCTTCAACCCTGAGAAAAAACTAACAGCAGCTAAAAAATTACAACAACAGCAGTTGTATTATAAAGCTACCCAAAAGCCCTTCGAAAAAATACCTCACATTACACAACAAAGAATTGACGAACTATTAGATAAGATCAACCAGAAAGGTTATAATTTTTTAACTGACGAAGAAAAGGAGTTTTTGAAAAAAGCCAGTAAGGAGGATATTTAATTGATGAAAAGGGTTGCTAAGGTTGCTTTAACAATAGGTACCATGCTTTCTGTTGCAGTTTATCTACTTTCTTGTTTAACTGCTTATATTAGTCCTGCGCATTTCTGGCCGCTTACCTTCCTGTCACTTGGGTTTCCTTTCATAGCCTTGGGTTATCTGCTACTTGTATTTATATGGCTTTTCATTAAAAAAGAAGCTGCTCTTTACCTCGCTATCATTTTTCTTGCAGGCTTTACTAACCTGTCTTCTATTTTAGCTATCAATTTACCTTCTTCAGAAACTACAAATTCAAACACAAAACCCATCAGGATTTTAGGGTGGAACGTGAGGTATTTTGATAACAACGCCATTCACGCTGACTCTCCCATGGCAACGAGGCGTTTAATGCTCAATTATATTAAAGAAACTAATGCAGACGTGCTCTGTTTGCAGGAGTTTGCCGAATACCATGGCCCCTCGTTTCTTTCAAATATCAAGTCCCTGCAGCAAATGGGCTACAAATATTACTATTACCCCCAAGAAATAAAGCGAAACTATTCTTTCGGCCTAATGGTAACTGGCAATGTTATCTTTAGCAAGCACCCAATTATAGATTCAGGCGGCGCTTTTTTCAACGATCCTTCTTACAGGGAAGTAATTGCTTATGCTGATATACAGATCAACCATAAGGTGATTAGGTTCATATCTACGCACTTTCGGTCGTATCATTTCAACCCGGCTTACGTAGATCCTGCAGGCCGTGTACCGCTTCATTTCGACAGTTCATTTATTTACACTGCTTCCAAGTACGAAAAGCTAAGAGCCTTTGACAAAGAGCATGCGGTCGATTCTAAAATTGCACAAGCACAAATTCGAAAAAGCCCTCATCCTGTCATTTTTTCTGCTGACTTAAATTCTGTTTCAACCTCATATGCTTATCATACAGTGTCCAAAAACATGCAGGACGCCTTTTTAAAAAAGGGATCTGGTCTCGGCGGTTCAATGGATAGTATGATGAAAACATTAAGAATAGATGTTTTATTAACCGATAAAAATTTCTGTATAGAGCGTTACACGCAAGATAAACTTTCACTCTCCGACCACTACCCGCACTATATTGACGTTACCCTTAAGCAGTAACAAGTTGGCTTTTTACACCGTTGGTGTATTTAAGGATTTTTGGTACCAGCATCTGTTCTTCAATTAGGCATCGTTGTGTCACTCTCTTGTACTTTTACCATTCTATTCAGCCGTAATAGCCTGCACGTGGGCGCTACATTGCTACCTCAGTAATTATTTTATATTTACAGCATGGCTGCAAAGAATTTGAGATTGGTTTTTAAGCGATTATTCAAGTTTATTAATCATGTGGTGGCAGCGCTTTTCCTTCTGGGTTGCCTCGTTCCATATTTAAACCCTGCTAGCTGGTGGTTCATGGGTTTTCTGGGTTTAATATTTCCTTACCTCGCACTGTTACTTGTTTTCTTTATCTTTTTTTGGTGGGTACTAAAGCCTTCGGTTTCCCTCTTGCCAATCATTTGCCTTTTAATTGGATGGAAACAATTAAGTGTACTCTTTGCTGTAAATAAGCTCGAAACTTTTACCGAAAAAAAAGATAGCAGCCACTTAAGAATTTTAGACTGGAACATAAGAAGCCTGGAAGGCCTAAGCAATAAAAGCGACAAAAAACGTATCGACCGGGCTACCATTCCGGCCACAATAATTACACAAAAACCTGATGTTATTTGCCTGCAGGAATTCAATAATTCGATTACACAAAATAACCTTGCACCTTTTTTAAAAGATTACCCGCATTACTACTTTTCCAGGGATTTTAAACGCGATAACCTGGGGTATGAAGCAGGAACCATCATCTTTTCTAAATACCCAATAGTAGATTCAGGGAAGTTCCAATTCCCGGGCAAGGCAAGTGAAAGTTTGATTTATGCCGACATTGAAACACCTAAAAAAATAGTTCGTGTTTTTACCACGCACCTTCAATCGTTTAAGTTTAGTAAAGAAGATTATGAAGGAATGGAAAAACTTAAGAATAACGAAGACAAAGCCCTGCCGGCTTCAATGGGCATCTTTGACAAGATGAAGAGCGCCTTTACCAAAAGAGGCGAGCAGGCAAGGATTGTTCGCGATGCTTTAGATAAAACACGCTATCCTTCTATTATTTGTGGCGACTTCAATGATGTACCCAACAGCTACACCTACTTCCATATTCGTAAAAACTGGCAGGACGTTTTTCTTGAAAAGTCGTTAGGCATTGGCCGCACTTACTTAAGCCTCACTTCTACCCTTCGGATTGACTATATACTACCCGATAAAAACTTTGTGATACACCAGTTTGATATGGTTGACGAAGACCTAAGCGACCACTTAATGCTGGTAGCAGATGTAAGCCTAAAGTAAACTCGTATTCTTCTTCTTTAGAAACCAGTTACAAGATGTGGCTCCGAAAAGCATCAGCCTGAATAGAAAACAAGGAGCAGTAACACGATACGGATTAGCACTTAAAACTGAAGTTTAAGAGGGTCAATTAGTTGGGCATAGCTCAATAGTGAAATATAGTACAAGAGTGCGACGCAACGAAAGATTAACAGCACTACAATTGGTGACATCAAAATAAAACAATAGGTAAGAAAAGTAATTTAGCCAGCCCTGTGTTTAAGAGATTATTTTAAAATACTTATTATAAAAGCTTGTTTTTCTGCCTTTATTTAACGAGGTGCTTCTCTTCATCCATATATACCATGTTTTTACCGTTTACATTTTTAGTAGGAAGATGGTTAATTTACCTTGACCTTTCTTTGTAACTGAAACTAATTGTAATGAAAAATTTTGTCCTGTTATTTTTACTGGTGGCCTATACTGCAACCCCAGGTTTTACACAAACAAAAAATACGGGATCTGTTCGTGGAAAGGTTACTGACTCTACGGGTAACCAAAGTTTAAAAGATGCTACTGTTTCTGTTTTAGACGCCGGAGATTCCTCTGTGGTGGTTTTTGGGTTAAGTAAAGAAGATGGCACTTTTTTTATTGAAAATGTTCCTTTTGGAAATAATATTCTACTGGTTACTTATCAGGGTTTTGGCGAACTTGAAAAGCTTTTTACGCTTAGTGCCGAAAAACCTGAATTTAATGCTGGTTCTATACGCCTTGCTTCACTACCAGCTGACCTTGGTAATGTTACTGTAAAAACTTCGCCCATTGTAGTGAAGGGAGATACTACTGAATTTAATGCAAGCTCATTTAAAACTAAGCCCAACAGCACTGCCGAAGATTTATTAAAGAAGTTGCCGGGAGTGGAAGTTGAAAAAGATGGCTCAATAAAAGCACAAGGACAAACCGTAACAAGAGTGATGGTAGATGGTAAGCGTTTTTTTGGTGATGATCCTACACTTGCAACCCGCAACATTCCTACTGATATGATTGATAAGATACAGGTAGTGGATGGGCAAAGTGACCAGAGTGCTTTTAGTGGGTTTGATGATGGAAACAGGCAAATGACTATTAACATTACTACGAAAAAAGACAGGCGGAAAGGCCTTTTTGGTAAAGCAGCGTTAGGTGTAGGTAACGATGACCTGGCTTTTAAAAACGAAACCAGGTATGCAGCTAATACAAACATTAGTTATTTTAATGGCGACAGGAGAATATCAGTAGTGGCCCAGGCGAACAATAACAATGGCCAAAACTTTTCTTCGCAAGACATTTTAGGCACAGGCGGTGGCAGAGGCGGTGGAAATTTTGGTGGTGGTGGAGGCAATTTTGGAGGCGGTTTTAACACTGGTCCAACAGGGTTTACCACCACCCGGATGGGAGGATTAAACTATTCTGACATCTGGAGCCCTAAAACAAATATGAGCGCCAGTTATTTCTATAATAATCAGAATAGAATAAACAGGCAGGATAGACTAAGAGAAACATTGGTAACAGGAGACAGCTCTCGCTTTACAACCACTAACAGTTTTTCCGATAATAAAAACTCGAACAACCGTTTCAATTTCGAGATTGAACACCGGTTTGACACAATGAACTCGATTACCATCCGTCCTACTTTTAACCAGCAGCAAACGGATAATATTAGTAATTCAACATCTTTTACCACGAAAGGAAAATTGAGCCCCGTGAACGATGTGACTAGGACAACCCGAACTGAAACGAAAGGCTATAATTTCAATAATACAATTTTGTACAGGCATCGGTTTGCCAAGCGTGGACGATCAATGTCGCTAAATTTAACGCAAGGACTAAACACCAACGAAGGAAATACCAAGACCTTAAGTTATAACAACTCTTATACTAACGGAAGCATTAGAAGAGATACTACTAACCAGATAAGCATAAACGACAGGGAGTCGAAATCGTATGGAGCATCCCTTTCTTATGTTGAACCTATAAGTACTAAAGGTAAGTTAGAGTTGAACTATAGGTATAACTACAGCCAAAGTAACAGCGATCGGAATGCGATGATGTTTAACGTGAACACGAATAAGTATGATATAAATAATATACAACTGAGCAATACTTTCGAAATTATTAATACTGTTAACCAGGCTTCACTTAACTACCAGAGGCAAATCAACCAGTTATTCAACTATACAGTAGGATTAGGGGTGCAACACTCCGAAGTATCCAATGATAACAAGACCAAAAAAACATACCTGAAGCAAGCTTTTAATAATTTCACGCCTACATTTTCTTTAGTGTACAGAAAAGACAGGTCGATGAACATACGGTTTAACTATACCGGTAGCACGCAGCAACCAGATGTTACCCTGTT
>JAQBNN010000069.1 GCA_028288505.1 Segetibacter sp.
TTTTGCTCGGTGCTGGCGATACATTTCGTGCCGCTGCTGTTGACCAATTAACTATCTGGAGCGAAAGAACAGGGGTGCCAATTGTAAAACAACCTATGGGAAGCGATCCAAGTGCCGTGGCATTCGACGCTGTACAAAGTGGCGTCGCCCGTGGATCGGATGTAGTGATTATTGATACGGCCGGCCGACTTCACAATAAGATTCATTTGATGGATGAGTTGGGAAAGATTAAACGCGTTATTCAAAAAGTTGTTTCTGATGGTCCGCATGAGGTGTTGCTGGTTCTCGATGGTTCAACAGGACAGAATGCACTTGAACAAGCAAAACATTTTACTGCTGCAACTGATGTTACTGCGATTGCTGTAACAAAATTAGATGGGACTGCTAAAGGAGGTGTCGTGCTGGCGATTGCGAACCAGTTTAAGATCCCTGTTAAGTTTATTGGAGTTGGGGAAAAAATGGAAGACTTGTTGGTATTTGATAAAGATGAATTTGTTGACAGCTTGTTTAAGCTGGAAGAATAGGAATAGTTTTTTATAGATAAGTATGGCGGTTAATTTTAAATAACCGCCATTTTAATTTTCACCGATGAAGATCCTGTTATTTGACACCCCACTAAGGAAACGCCTGTTTCCTCTAACGTTGACAAGGGCAGTTGCCGAACTGCGTTTTGGTATTCTTACCATAAAAGAATGGTGGCAACTAAAAACCGGGATGGAGGTTTTTATTTTTACTGATACTTACTTACAGGCGCTGTACGAACAACTGACTGAAGGTGATTATCTGATTGTAGACGCCTGCATTTTGGCTAATCCTAATGTATACGAAAAAATAATCGGGCTGAAAGAAGGCGAAGCTTTTGCTGATAAAGAAGGCATAGTGGCAGGCAGGATAAACATCGAAAGTTTTCCTACTTTCCAGGACGGTTTTAATTCTCTTTTTCAAAATCCTTCTCCAATTCACGTTAACAGGGTCGATTTTCCCTGCGAGATATTTCATTTAAACCAGGAAGCCATCAGGATCAACTTTGAATTAGTGACGGAAGGAAGAAGTTCACAGCCCCTCTCAGCAACAAACCAGGTGATAAATCCGGAAGACGTTTTTATAGAAGAAGGGGCGAGTGTTGAATGTAGTATTTTGAATGCTTCAACCGGCCCTATTTATATAGGTAAGGATGCGACCATTATGGAAGGCTGTATGGTCCGTGGTCCGTTTGCGTTGTGTGAAGGAGCGGTACTGAAGATGGGAACAAAAGTATATAGCGGTACAACCTTAGGTCCTTATTGTGTGGGCGGCGGGGAGATTAAAAATAGCGTGATGATGGGCTATAGCAACAAGGCACATGAAGGATACCTGGGAGATAGTATAATAGGAGAGTGGTGTAATCTGGGCGCGGGCACAAGTAACAGCAATGTGAAAAATACAGGAGGTAAAATTAAAGTCTGGAATTACTATAAGCACGAATACGTTCCATCGGGTACCAAGTGTGGGTTGATAATGGGAGACTACAGCCGGACAGCGATCAACAGCTCTATAAATACAGGAACACTAATAGGGATTTGTTGCAATGTTTTCGGAGAAGGCCTCACCCCAAAATTTATTCCTGATTTCACTTGGGGAACCAAGGGGCTTACCAAGTACGAATTCGATAAAGCGGTACAGGATATTTTAAACTGGAAGCGAATGAAGAATAAAACTTTGGACGAACGAAAGTTGAAAGTATTGAAACATATCTTTGACAACTACACCGGATAAAACAATAATTATGAGAAAACAAATTGCGGCTGCTAATTGGAAGATGAACCTTAGTTACCAGGAGGGTGAACAATTGCTTGATGCTATTCTGAATTCGGGCATTGCTCTTAGTGGTAACCGTTTTGCAGTTTTTGCAGTTCCTGCACCTTATCTCGCTATGGCAAAAAGCAAGATGGCGAACCACCCTAATTTTTATGTGGCTGCGCAAAATATGTACTCTAAAAAGTCAGGAGCTTTTACTGGTGAGATTTCAGCACCGATGCTTGTTTCGTTGGGAATTGATCATGTAATAATAGGGCATAGCGAAAGGCGAGAATATTTTAATGAAAGCAACGAGTTGCTTGCGGAAAAAGTGAAGATAGCATTGGAACATAACATCACTCCTATATTTTGTTGCGGCGAGGCTTTGCCTGTTCGGGAAGCAAATGAACAAAATAGTTTTGTGTCAACACAGTTACAGGAAAGTTTATTCAGTCTTACTGCTGAAGAACTGCAAAAGGTAGTGATAGCCTACGAGCCTATCTGGGCAATTGGCACTGGTAAAACGGCAAGTAGTGAACAAGCGCAGGAAATGCATCAACACATACGAAATGAAATAGCTGCCAAGTATGGCAAAGAGATAGCAGAGACTATTTCAATTTTATATGGAGGAAGTGTGAAGGCAAATAACGCAAAGGAAATTTTTGGAAAGCCGGATGTAGACGGTGGTCTTGTTGGCGGCGCATCATTGATAGCAGACGAGTTTAACCAAATTCTAAGTGGCTTAAAATAGCAACGTTTTATAATTCAAGGAAGCGACTAGTTGTAGTCTCTTCCTTTTTTATTGTAAGTTTTATCGTTCCGTACTTCGCCATTCCTTTTCAACTTACCATTATTTCAAATTCCACGATATAACAATATTAGTAGCGGATATTAAAGTCAGCTTTACTAAAATCGGCCTTCTCAAGATCCTCTTCCGTAATATCAAACAATAGAACCGTATACCGGTAGTGTCCTTTTGGTTCCATTGCCAGGTACCATTTGTATTGCCAGGTATTTCTTAAGTAAGTATTAAGCATTTCACCTGTTAGCACTGCAAACCTTCCGACAGCGGGCACGGGTGTAGGCCTTTTGTATTCGGGGTGTTGTTTTATAAAATAACTTACAGAAGAATCAGACTGACCATAGTCTACGCTTGAATCATAGATCTTTCTATAGACAGTTTTCTTATCGGTTATAAACTCGTTGGTGTAAGGGATGAGGTAGGGGTAGTAAAGAGCTATCGTTATAAAAGTATAAGCGATTGCCGAACCCGCTAAAATTCTCCATCCGAATTGTGCAGTACGAAGCTGATTGAAAAGATAACCGAGTCCAATAAACAACAACGGAAAAACTAACAGGATATGCCTCACCCCACTTTGAAACTGGTTGAAAAAACTTAATACAATCCAGTAAAAAAAGATCGGGAACAAAAGGAACATGTACTCTCTCGCAAACTGCTGCCGCTTAAACTTTTTAAAGAATAAGGGTACACATGCCAGTAATAACAGCATGGTACCAATTGGCAGTTTATAGAATAACAATACAAGGTAGTAGTACCAATAACCCCCCGATAGTTTCAAATCACCAAAAAGATAGACACCGTTAAAAGTGCTTTGAGGCGTACCAGCACCAATGTCAGCATGCGCTTTTAGCATGTCGACCGATTGTACATAGGGTTGTGGCAATGGCACCGGGAACCAATGCATAAAAGACAAAGTTTGCTGCAAGTTCTTAAGCGTGTTGCTTTCAAAAACGTAGCTGCCAAAAGGTAAAAAAGTACGATGGAAATAGTACGCGGCATTTATGCCGGCCAAGATGATTAGCAGGAACAGCAACCCATGAATAATTGTCTTTTTATTAAAAATGGAAGCAGACCGACTAAAAACTGAATAGATAACAGATAACAATGGAAGCAATATCAAAACAAATAATAGGGACTGCTTAGTAACTATTGCAAGTGTGGTAAAGAAGGCTGCATAAAAAAAATCTTTTCTTGATTTGTGTACGAGCCATTTACGATGGTGATAAAGGAGTGCAACAAGAAAAGCGCCACAGGCAAGATCGGTAGTAATTAAAGTAGTGTAAGAAAGATACAGCGGATCGAATAATAGAAGTAATAGAGGAAACTGCCATCCATTATCGCCATACAAATCTTGGCACCACCGGTACACGTACAAGGCAGCAATAAATGAAAAGACGATCATCATATACCTGCCTTCCTGCTGATCTTTACGACCATAGTCGTTTAGCTGGTAGTTGGGGTTGATTAACTGACGAACAATTCTCGGAACCCAGCTCACAGCTACTATTGGCGATTTGCTGTCGTCTAATGGTTGTATTCTTTCGGGTTTGCCGTGCAGCCAACGCTTGGCGTATTCAATATAATCTGGCTCGTCGTAAGTGATGTTTTGTTGCCTTATGTAATAAAAAGCAGCAATAGTATGCACCAACAAAAAGGCCAACAGCATAAGCCGTTGACCTTTCCAAAAATCTCTTTTTAATATGTTTAGCTGCATTTTTTACTACGAGGAATTTCACGCAAAGTAACAAAGAATGCAAAGCCGCCAAGAATAACCCAAAGTACAAGAGTGCGACGCAACGATGATGAGTTAAGATTTGCTGCTTAGTACATAATACTTCTTACTAATCAACTAATAAACCTATCAACTAATCAACTTAATCAAGCTTCAACACCGCCAAAAATGCCTCCTGAGGAACTTCCACGTTACCTATCTGGCGCATCCGCTTCTTACCTTCTTTCTGCTTTTCTAATAGCTTACGTTTACGGCTAATGTCACCGCCGTAACATTTCGCAGTTACATCTTTACGCATTGCGCTAATATTTTCACGGGCAACAATCTTAGCTCCGATGGCAGCTTGTATCACAATCTGGAATTGTTGACGTGGTACCAATTCTTTCAATTTCTCACAAAGCTTGCGTCCAAAATCGTGGCTGCGACCGCGGTGAATTAGGGCACTTAGCGCATCCACTTTATCACCGTTCAATAAAATATCCATCTTCACAATATCACTTTCACGATAACCAATCGGGTGGTAATCAAACGAGGCATAACCGCGGGTCTGGCTTTTCAACTTATCATAGAAATCAAATACGATCTCGGTTAAAGGCATTTCAAATATCAACTCAACACGGGTAGCAGTCAGGTAGCTCTGGTTAACTAAAACGCCACGCTTACCCAAACACAGTGTCATGATGTTACCAATGTAATCAGCCATGGTAACAATGTGAGCACGTATAAAAGGCTCTTCAATCATGTCCAACTTTGTGGGGTCAGGCATAACAGACGGGTTGCTTACAATTATCTTGTCGCCCTTGCTGGTATATGCTATAAAACTTACGTTTGGTACGGTGGTTATAACCGTTTGGTTAAACTCGCGTTCCAAACGCTCTTGTATAATTTCCATGTGCAGCATGCCTAAGAATCCGCAACGAAAACCAAAGCCAAGCGCTTGTGAAGTCTCCAATTCGAAAGTTAAAGAAGCATCGTTCAATTGCAGCTTGTCCATGCAATCACGTAGCTCTTCAAACTCATCAGTATTAACCGGGAAGATACCCGCGAATACCATCGGCTTCACTTCTTCGAAACCTTTGATCATTTCCGCAGGGTTATTGGCTAGTGTGATGGTATCGCCCACCTTTACTTCTTTGGCATTTTTAATACCCGTAATTATATAACCAACGTCACCGGCGTGCAAAACATCTTTTGCAGTCATCTTCATTTTCAGAACACCTACTTCATCAGCAAAGTGATCTTGTCTCGAACTGGCAAATTGTATTTTATCACCCTTTCTAAGGCTACCATTCATTATGCGATAGTAGATGATAATGCCACGGAAACTATTGAAAACGCTGTCAAATATCAAAGCTTGGAGCGGTGCGTCAAGGTCTCCCTTTGGCGCAGGAATACGTTCAACAATTGCCTCTAAAATTTCAGTGATGCCAATGCCGCTTTTACCGCTGGCCAATAAAATATCTTCAGGCTTGCACCCAATCAGTTCAATAATCTGGTCCTTTACTTCCTCAATCATGGCACCTTCCATGTCGATCTTGTTAATTACAGGGATGATTTCAAGGTTGTTATCAATGGCCAAATAAAGATTGCTGATAGTTTGTGCCTGTATCCCCTGCGAAGCATCTACAAGTAGCAGAGCCCCTTCGCATGCTGCAAGGGCGCGGCTCACCTCGTAGCTAAAATCTACGTGGCCTGGTGTATCAATAAGGTTGAAATTATATATTTCGCCTTTGTAAGGATAAGCAATTTGAATAGCGTGGCTCTTAATGGTAATTCCCTTCTCACGTTCAAGGTCCATATCATCCAGCACCTGCGCCTGCATATCGCGGTCACTTACGGTATTGGTTATTTCCAATATCCGGTCGGCCAAAGTACTTTTACCGTGGTCGATGTGAGCGATAATGCAGAAGTTCCTGATATTTTTCATAATGGCGGCAAATTTAACGATGTGCCACCACATTTACGTTATCCAAAACAAGTATTGTGAAAAGCGGGGTAATTATTAACGAGGATTAAATCTGCCTGCTATTTTAAAAGCTTTTTTTGGTTATTAGCTTTTAGTAATTCTATTAAGCATCGTTGTGTCACTCACTTGTACTGCATTGCTAAAGGCAGCAAAGTTGTTAAGTCGGATAGTTTACTTAAAACAAAAAAACTTTACAACCGGGGAAGTAAAGTTCTTTTTGCTTTCGTGTGGCCCACTACTGCTCGGCTGGCTTATCCTGTTCCCTTTCGAGATCTGCATCTATTTTTTTACCCTTAAGGTCGCTGTTTGATAAAAGCGGGTTTTCCTCTTGCTCCTCGCCGGGTACCCGATCTACCTGTGATCCTACTTCGCCCACTGTGTTTTTTTCTCCGGGCTTAGTGTCGCTTTTGCTTAAGTTATCGTTATGCATATTAATTCTTTTAGTAGAAGGAATAACAATACTATGCCATGATTACCGGCTCCAACAGTAAGGTTTTGAAATAAAAAAGGCTTTACGCAGATAAACGTGCTGAGGCAAAGAACCAATAGTACAAGAGTGCGACGCAATAATGCTTAATAGTAGCTGTGTAGCTTAGGACAAAAAAATCTCCTTGAAATTAAGTGTCTAACTCTGCTAATTCGCTATTACGATCTAGCGCTGGTTTATCTGCTGTGAGCAAAAATTCTTCTTTAGGAATCCTTTTCCTAAACTTCCAATCAATGTTGAGAATGGCTTTAACTATATAAACCATTCCTTCAAAGTCGCTGGGTTTAATTACGTAAAGATCTGCGCCTTTTTCGTAGCTCCTATTAATTGAGCTATCATTTTTTGAAGTAGAATAAATAATAACCGGTAAGTGTGCGAAAGCAGGGTTATTTTTTATGTCAGTTAATGCCTCGATGCCATCTTTGTAAGGCATGTTTATATCGAGGAAAATAAGATCGGGTAGTGGGTTTGCATTTAAATAACTTATGAGATTGTTACCATCTTTAGCGTAAGATAACTTTACATTATAGTTGGTATGTTCTAATGCCTCGTTAAAAAGATAAGACTCATCAGGGTCGTCGTCAACAAAAAGAATGTGGAGGGGGTGATTTGGTTTCATAGGAGGTTTTGAATGATCAGCGTTTATTGGTTGGATCATCAAATTTAATTATGAAATCTCATTTTATTGAAAAAACAATTGCTGTTTAACGAGAACTAGTAACCTGCTGTAGGTGTAGCAGTAGAATACGGAGGTATAAAAATGAATTTGAGGATTGGTTATAGCATTATGTGATGAGCATCAGCTAATAAAAAATGTATTTTATAGTGATGTGTAAAAGTTTAAAAGGCTAGTTCTTTTATGTGTAACTTCTAGATGCAAAAAAACCCAACCTGATGAAACTTTCTACGCAAGCTAACACTTCATTTTTTTTAGTAAACGGCCAACAGGTTTGTGGGCTCTTTCTTAATTGCTTTGCTATTTAACCCTGTAAGGGCTAAGTAGAGTGTACCTAAACTAAAAGCCTCACTAAGTTTTTAACTACCTCAACCTGTGTGTATGTTAGCAATTAAAAGATTGTCGCCACCCAATTTGTTCTCTTGCGAAAATCCTATTTTCACACCTGAAAAAAACACTTTGATGGAAATAAAGTCGCTATTTGAAAAGGCTGTAAAAGAAAGTGAAGCCTTGAAACAAAAGCCTAGCAACGAAACACTTTTACAGCTATATTCTTTATATAAGCAAGCCACAGTTGGCGATGTTAACATAGCTCCTCCTGAAAATCAATTTGATTTTGTAGCAAAGGCAAAACATGAGGCATGGGCAGCACTTAAAGGAAAATCCACTGAAGAAGCTGAACGTGATTACATAAATCTTATCGAGAAATTGAAGGGTTAAGTACCACATTATATGCATTATTCATTTGTTTCCCTACTGAAGTATAGCTGAAAAGGTTTGCTGCTTTTTCAGCTATTCTTTTTCTGTCGTAGCGCATGTAATCTTCATGCATATTTTTTAATGCATTAGATAGCTGCTCCTCGTTCTCGTTTTGGATAAGGATTCCATTTGTTTCATCAATTACTTCGGCTATGCCTCCAACGGATGTACTTATAACAGGAACGCCACAACACAATGCTTCAAGTATAACACAAGGAAGATTTTCATAACGACTAAACAGCACAAGTGCGTTTGCCTTTTTTACAAATGCTGCCACTTCACCGTAATCAAGTGTACCTGTGAAGATTATTTCTTCTTGTGTAAGACCTATCTGTTTGCTATAGGCAATTAGCTCAGGAGAGGAAGGACCTACAATAGTTAAAATGCAATTTGCAGTGCTGCCGGTAAACAGCTTATAAGCCCTTAATAATCCTTCCGGATTTTTTTGGTAAGTATTCGTAGAGACATGTATGTATCTAAAAACGTTTGTTTCAACCATAATTGTGGAGTCGTAGTAAAACTTTTCTGTTTCAACGACGTTCGGAATTACTGTAGTTGGTACTGCTCCAAATAGTTTTTGTACCTCTTCCTGGAGATTTATAGATACAGGTAAGAACCTTGCTACATTATTAAATACCTGCTTTACTATTTTCTTGAAAATGAGGTTCCGGTTTTTATAGTAACCAGGATCAGCGGAATAATATATGGTCCAATTCTCGCTTAATAGAAATGGAACTTTCCACTTTCTTGAAAGCATCATTGCACTTAGCCCTCCTCGTATAACTATGTATGCATGTATTAATTTCGGCGGTCCAAACTTCTTACCAATAAGTGCGCTGTACTCGTAAAGCAATCTTAGGTATATGATATGGCTGCTAAAAGGGTCAAGAAGCTTTGAAGAATGCGTGGGGTAAACAACTAAAATTTCTACTACATTTTCTGTCACTTGCCTATATCTTACTTCGATCTTTTTAAGTTGTTTAGTTTGGTCTTTGCCTATATATAAAACAACTTGTGGCTTGTATAGGCCTGCTGCTTTTACGTGTCGTTGGTTGAAGTCGCCGGGCATAGGATCAAGCCAGGTAGGATACCAACCTGGTGTAACCAGCACATATTCTTTTGAGGGAATATGAAGATCGCTCAACGATGTATAAGTGTCCTCACCCATGTGATATCTTCTTTACTTATTTGCCAGTATTGTTCAATTGATACTTTGTGCTCTTTTTGG
The DNA here is from genome assembly GCA_028288505.1 of Segetibacter sp. GTDB lineage: Bacteria > Bacteroidota > Bacteroidia > Chitinophagales > Chitinophagaceae > Segetibacter. Next base: position 9,427 of record JAQBNN010000069.1, read on the forward strand.
AGGTGTTTAAACGAGTACAGGAAGTTTATGATATACCCTACAGAACTTATAATTGCTGCTGCTATTATCCCATAACTCGGAATAAAGAAGTAGTCGCAAACCAATATAAACACCAACGATAGTAAAGCGCCCTTAACGTTTATTTTCACTTTATTTACTCCGCCAAAATATGCGCTCAAAATAAAGAGATTGCTAAGTGCCCAAACCCCGGGAAGTAATAGTAAAAATGGAGTATACATTAACTGGTAGCTTTCGCCGAAGACGAAAGGGAAGAGCCAGTTTCCTACTAGTGCCATAATTGTAAAAAGAATAATATAAAGCAAGGTTGTAATCCTTCCTATTCTTACAATGTTGTCCTTCATTTCTGTTCTATTCATTCCACCGGCGGTATGTGGAAATACAACGCTGGCAATTATAGAAGGAACAATGAGAAGCATTTGACCTAGCTTAGAAACCTGGATATAGTTTCCTAAAGCTTCAGGCGAAGCAAGTCTTTTTACGAACCAATAATCTACACGATACACAAGAAAGAAGATAATGTTGGCTGCTAACGCAACATATGCATACTTAAGTAGCAGCCTTATTTTTATATAAGACGGCAAGCTAATATTCTCCCAGCTTTTGTTCTTTGCTATAAATGCAACTGCAAGTGCAATACCTGTAATTAAAAAATAAGCAAAGTAGGTATGGATGATAAATGTACCGTTTGTATTTTCAGTTCCAACCTGTTTTGGAATAAGAATAATGACAACAATATTGAGCAGGACCATTATAAAATTCGGTAGGAAGAAATTTTTGTTAGCATAGAATAAGACAGTGAAAAAACTGGTGAGCTGTATGCCTGTAATATAACTGACTGCAAAGTACAGGTACTCTGCCCGGGTTAAAAATGAAGTGTCTTTGTAGCGACCAAAATAAAACCAGAGACCAATAAAAACAATTAGTGCAACAAGTAGTGTCCATACAATACTGAACCACGAAAGCTTCTTGTGGTCGATACTATTACGGGAGGCGTAGTAATTTACCCCGCTTTCCATAGTAAGTCCAACAAGAATTAATAGAAAGGAGAAGTTGTTACAGAGGTAAAAGATCCAGCCGGAGTTTCCTGCTTCAAGATATCTTGAGAGGAAAATATTCATGATAAGAATAGATATAAAGTATAATCCCCTCCACAGTAAACTTTGCGCAATCTGTTGCTGGAAATTCATTAATAGGTTACAACATAAGGTTAGTGGCTAAAGTACAATAGTTTAATAATTCGCAATGGTTTAATTTATGCTGCAACCTTAGGGTACTATGCTTGCTGCTTTTTGGTATGCAGTACAAGAGTGCGACGCAAGGATGTTTAATAGAAATACGAAGGCCTGGTACATAAAAAAATAACTGCCTGTGGGCAGCTATTTTTTATTCGTTTAATACATCAGAAGGTTAGTACTCTTCATATTGAACCGGCTGCGTTTTCTTCACCTCAGGTTTCTTCGGTATTGTTTTCTTAGGCGTTAAAGATTCTTTGGCTTTGTTTTTTTGAGACTGCTGTAAAAGAATTTGCTCGTTGCTTTTTCCTGAGGCATCTTTTAAAGGAGCAGGCATTGGCGCCTCGCCATCTTTTAATTTAAAGTCGAATACTTTATCTATAAATGTCCACTGGCCATTGTTCCATTTAAATCCCTGGTAATCGCCATCAGGAACGAGGGTGTATTTTTTGTCGTTTTCGTTTGTTTCACTTTCAAGGTGGTCGTAAACTATCATGTCAAACTCGGGGTCGTAATTCATCCTTGCCTTGCCTTCCTTCTTATATTCTAATACAAAGCGTGCTTGCTTTTTGGCGTTCATCTTTCCATCCTGAACCGAGAAATAGGGGCCACCAAAAACAGGACGACCGGCCTGGTCGAAGGTGAGCACCTCGATCCATTTTTTGGTACTACGCAGGTTGTTCTCATCAAAGCCCAACAGTGTATAATACTTCTTATCGTTATAAGTTTTCATGATGATACCGTAGTAGATAGCGCCTATCCAGTTCTGCGTAGTTCTAACTGAGTCCTGGGGAGCGTTTGTAAAATCACTTATATCTAAAAGTGGAAACAGTTTTAAAGAACCGTCTTGTGTTTTCACCTGTATTGCTCCCCGCTGCCTATGGTAATTATCATCGCGGCTCCATTGCCAAGAGAAGATCCTGAAAGAACTGTCGGGAGCATAAATCTTTGATATTGTTTGCAGCGAATCAAAAGTATAATCGAAAGAATACGGGGTTTTTAAAGAGCGAACGAAAATTTTTATGAAGGAGCTGTCAGCGATAAACCTGTCAACAGCCGTTTTTTCCATGATCATGTTGAGGCTGTAGATCTTCATGCTATCCTCGCTCTTCTTTAAACGGCTTTTGCTTGCAGGTGAAAGTCCTTGCGAAATGGAAGAGAGGGTAAACAGTAAAAACAAAGCAAATAAAGCTGTCCGCATTTTTCAGGGTTTGATATACGAATGTAATCAGGGGTTTTTACAATAAATAGTGAATGTACAGGGGGAGTCCCTTTTTATGATTTTGTTACCACCTTTTTAATATACTCTGCCGCGGCGGCGAGGTTACTACAGCGAAAGTCAATTTGCGGGTGAGGGGAGGGAACTTCAGGGTTAGTAGTGTCAACATAAATAGTGTAAAGGCCTGCATTTCTGCCAAAGCCCATATCGCTCAGTTTATTGCCAATCATAATGCCTTTACTGAAATCGATCTGAGGAAAGCCCTTTTTTGCCTGGTGTGCCATTCCCGGGTTGGGTTTCCTTTCGAAACAATTGTTATCTAAAGAAGGGCAGTAAAAGATTTTATCCACCCGTCCGCCGGCTGATGCTATTTCTGACAGCATGTTTTCATGGATAATAGTAAGGTCCTGCGCGGTCATTAAACCTTTACCAACCCCACGTTGGTTTGTAACCATTACTATTGTTCCAAAAATGTCCGAAAAAGTTTTAAGCGCATCCTTAACTCCGGGGTAAAACTTAAACTCGTTCCAGTTTTTTATGTAGTCTTCTTTTTTCTCTTCGTTTATTACACCGTCGCGATCTAAAAAAAGCGTCCAGCTTTTATCCACCTCTGAAATTATATCCATTACAAGATCTTTAATTCTAACTGCGCTTTTTCAAAATCTTCAGGAATACCGATATCGATAAAATATTCATCCTGCACCAGGCCAAACATTCTTCTTTTATTATAGTATTTCTCTAAATAATCTTTTTCAAATGAAAACTTCTCGGGCAAACTTTCGTCGAGAAACTTGTTTACGTGCAGTGCGTAAACGCCGCCGTTAATACAGCCTTTCTCATAATGCTTCTTCTCTTCAAAGCTTAGGATCACATGGTCAGCATCAGTTTGTACAACGCCATAGCGATCGAAGTTTTCCATCGTCTTTAAACTTAAAGTGCAGTTTGCACCGCTCAAAGTATGAAAGCCTGCCAGCTTAATAATATCTATTTTAAAAAGAGTATCGCCATTGGCAACAAGCACTGATTTGCTCTTCGCAATTTTGCAGGCTTTTTTAATAGCGCCGCCTGTACCCAACGGTTCGTCTTCAACAATTATTTTATAAAACAGAGCAGGGTATTGAGTCTTCAGGAAATCTTCAATAACCTCGCTTTTATAACCAAGGGAAAAAATGAAAAACTCAATTCCTTTTGAGACCATGTGATCGATCACAAATTTCAGAAAAGGAACCCCGTTTATAGGAGCCATGCATTTTGGAAGATCAGGAACGGCAGACCGAAGCCTGGTACCTAAACCTCCTGCTAATATGATCGCTTCATTTATTACCATGGTCTGTTAATTTAGCCGTTAAGCATACTACGCCGGAAAAAGATTTTCTTCAACTAACTGGCAAATGATGTGCCCCAGCAAAATATGGCTTTCCTGTATGCGGGGCGTATCGCTACTGGGAACATTTATAAGGATATCGCTCCACGCTTTCATAGTGCCGCCTGTGGTGCCAGTAAATCCAATCGTTACCATTCCTTTGTTACGGGCAGCTTCAAAAGCCTTTACAATGTTGGCCGAGTTACCCGAAGTGCTCATTCCAATCAATACATCGCCGGCGTTACCTGTGCCTTCAATAATCCTTGCATAAATTACATCGTAGCTATAATCGTTGGCTACTGCCGTTAGGTAAGAGGTATTAGTATGAAGCGCTTCCGACGGCAGTGCTTTCCTGTCTTTATAAAATCTTCCTGAAAATTCTGCTGCGAGGTGTTGTGCGTCTGCGGCGCTTCCTCCGTTGCCGCAAAACAAAACTTTGTTGCCCTTTTTAAATGCTTCGGTTACCGCGGTTACAGCTTGCTGCACCTGCTGCAGCAACAATTCGTTTTCTAAAACCTGTTGTTTTACTGCAATTGATTGTTCAATAATATTCTTAATAATATCCATGGGGGAAAGTAAAAATTAAAAAGTCAAAAGTAATAAGTTGTGAGTGATAAGTTGTAGGTAAGGTTTAGCTCACTTTTATTCGAGCTGTTGGTATGGGCAATTAGTATTATGGTACGTGCCGAAGGTACAATAATCAACATCGTTGTGTCACTCACTTGTACTTTTCGATTCTTTATTCGACTAGTTGGTCAAAAAAATGCGATTCCGAGCAGTAATTAATACATGAGAAAAGATGATAGAAGATATACAGACAAAGTGATTGCGACGCAACGATGATGCTATGAAAAACTAAAGCCGGTATCATAAAAACTATAAGTTGTAGGTTATAGGTGATGAGTGAACTAGTCTTCACAACTCTTAACTACTAACTCATAATTCATAACGCAAAACTCTTAGCCCCGGTCAAACCGTCCAAGTATTTAAGCCATTTGGCGTGAATTGGTAGTTTTTGTGGACACCTCCGAATGCTTCAAGTCTTTCGATTACTTTGTAGCGACAGTTGCCGGGACAATAAAACGTCATAAAACCGCCGCCGCCGGCTCCACTTATTTTACCACCAGTTGCCCCGGCTTTTTTAGCGGCGTAATAGATTTCTTCGATACTGCTGTTGCTTATGTTTGCAGCCATCAACCGCTTTTGTTCGAAGCCAAAATCGAGGATTTCGCCAATTTCGTGTAAGCGTCCTTTAAGTACGGCTTCTTTCATCATTCGAGCCTGCTCCTTTAATTGATGCATCGCCTCAATTGATTTTTCGTTGCCCTGGTTTACATTTTTTACCTGCTCGTTAATGATCAGGGCACTTTCGCGGCTGGTAGCAGTGAAGTAGAGAACCAGGTTATTTTCCAGCTCGTTAAGTACTTGTTGTTTTATGCGAAGCGGGTTTACGATCACTTTGTCGCCTTCATAAAATTCCATGAAGTTCACGCCCCCAAATGTTGCAGCGTATTGGTCTTGTTTTCCTCCGGCAAGTTTAAGGTCAGTTCTTTCGATTTCGTAAGCGTAGTGTGCAATGTCGTATTCACCTAAAGGCAAGCGCAGCATTTCAGCAAAGGCACCAATAATGGCAACAACAAGTGTAGATGAAGTACCTAAACCGCTGCCAGCTGGTGCATCAACGTAAGTTGACAATTTAAAGCCGGTTAAGGGAACACCATAATCTTTATGAATGCGGTTATAAACCCCTTTCAGCAAGTCCAGCTTTCCATTGATGGGTAGCTCGCTGCTCCATTCATAACGTTCTTCCTCGTGCCTGTCAAGGGCCTGAACGATGATGGCGTTTTCTTCAATGGGTTCAATGTTAGCATGGGCATACATTGAAATTGATGCGTTAAGTATAGCGCCTCCATATAGGTCGCTATACGGACTTACATCAGTTCCACCGCCGGCAAGGCCGATCCTAAGCGGGGCACGACTACGATAAATTGTTTTCAATGAATTAATTTCGTTATTGTTTTATCAAACGGCTAACAGCACTGGTAATATTGTCCCAGCCGTATTTTTTCTTCTCCTCGCGAAGATGGGGCAAAAAGTGATTTTCACCTAATTCGTACAGGCGCAGAATGTTTGTGGCAAGATCAGCAGGAGTAGGCTCGCAAACAAGTCCAACTTTTCCTTCGGGAACCATTTGAGGAAGTCCACCCACATTTGTTACCAGCATAGGTTTTTCGAAATGATAGGCGAGGGGAGTTACACCACTTTGGGTGGCATTGCGATATGGTTGAATAACAAAATCGGCGGCACTTAAATAATAACGAACCTCGCTGTCTTGTATAAACTCTGTTCTTTGGATAAGTTGAGGAGCAAGGGCATACTTATTAATTATGTCGTCGTACTCTTTGCTATCCTCGTAAAATTCTCCAGCTATCAATAATTTTATTCCTGAATTTTTTAG
>JAQBNN010000078.1 GCA_028288505.1 Segetibacter sp.
AGAAAAACGACACCAGGTTTCCCTGTACTTGTACATAGCAAATGCTTGTTTTGTGAGTATGACTAAAGTGCTGATGTCGTTCCTGTTGATTAGAGTTGTAAAGATATAAGTGAGTGACACAACGATGTTTAATAGAGGTACGAAAGCCCGTCCCCAAAATACTTCTTTAGATCTTTACCATGAGTTGGTAAAGGCAGAAATAGCAGTTGTGTGTAAATGGTAGTTGCAGTTAAGCTGATAGATATAAATGAGCGAAGAATGCAAATAGGAGAAACAAGAAAATTATTATCTGTTTGAATGAAAACCGGCAACTGTACTATAACTTTAAACCCTAATTAAAAGCTTTGCTTATGAATATTAACAGGAGAATTCAGACCTTGGATGAGTTTACAATTCAGCAGCTAAGGGCATTTCCACAGGCTACTGGAGAATTAAGTATGCTTTTAAGGGACATTGGACTTGCATCGAAACGAGTGAATGTAGAAGTGAACAAGGCAGGACTTGTAGATATTTTAGGAGATGCTGGCAGTGTTAATGTTCAGGGTGAAGATGTAAAAAAGTTGGATGTTTTTGCGAACAACCAATTTATTGGGGTATTAAAGCATGGTATTAGTTGCGCTGGTGTGGGCAGCGAAGAGAACGACGATATTGTTGTGTTTGATGATGAGGTAAGCAACAACAGTAAGTACGTTATGCTGATGGATCCTTTGGATGGCAGCGGTAATATTGATGTAAATGTTTCGATAGGAACTATTTTTAGTATTTATAGAAGAGTAAGCGAAAGAGGGAAGCCTTGTACAATAGAAGATTTTTTACAGCCGGGTAACAAGCAAGTGGCTGCAGGTTATGTTATTTACGGATCAAGCACAATGCTTGTTTATGCAACAAAAAGAGGCGTGAATGGCTTTACATTAGATCCATCAATTGGCGAGTTTTGTTTAAGTCATGCCGACATTCAGTGCCCGCCCACAGGTAAAATTTATTCGGTTAACCACGGTAATTTTTTCCAGTACCAGGATGAAGTGAGAAAGTATATTAACGGATGCCAGGCTAAAGATAAAAACAGTGGCGGCCCGTATACGCAGCGTTATATTGGTAGTATGGTTGCTGACGTACATAGGAACTTAATGAAGGGTGGAATATTTATGTATCCTGGTACTACTGATAAACCTAAAGGCAAATTGCGTTTGTTATACGAGTGCAATCCACTTGCTTTTATGGTAGAAGTTGCAGGCGGTAAAGCAACCAATGGCCAGCAAAGAATTTTAGACGTTCAGCCAACAGAATTACACCAGCGTTCCCCTTTATTTATTGGAAGTAAAGACATGATGGAAGAGTTGGAAACATTCATCAACCCAAGTTAAATTTAAGCGTTGGAGAAGATTATTGAGGTAAAGAACCTGGTTAAAAAGTACGGAGATTTTGAAGCTGTTAAAGGAATTAGCTTCGATGTTTTTAAGGGAGAGATCTTTGGATTACTTGGCCCAAACGGTGCCGGCAAAAGCACCACTCTCGAAATTATTGAAACCCTGAGGATTAAAACAAGCGGGCAGGTAATAGTAGATGGAATAGACCTCGATACCAATCCAAACGAGATAAAAAAGATTATAGGCGTACAGTTACAGGCCTCCGGTTATTATCCAAATCTTAATTTATCGGAATTAATAAAGCTTTTTGGAGGCTTGTATAATCAAGGTGTTGATGTAGATCAATTTCTTGCACTCGTTAATTTAACTGAGAAGAAAAAAGCGAAGTACAAAGAACTTAGCGGCGGCCAAAAACAAAGGTTCTCTGTAGCTACTACACTTATTAATCATCCTAAAATTATTTTTTTAGACGAGCCAACCACAGGCCTCGATCCCCATGCTCGCCGCAACCTGTGGGAGCTGATTAAGCAAATACGAGACAAGGGCACTACTGTAATTATTACTACACATTATATGGATGAAGCTGAAGTGCTCTGCGATAGAGTGGCAATTGTAGATGCGGGTAAAATCATCTCCCTTGATACACCTGATAGGTTAATAGATGAACTGGTAGCTACCGGCTTTGAACGCCCAAAAAGTGTTAAACCTGCTTCACTTGAAGATGTTTTTATTAATCTTACAGGAAAATCACTGCGCGACGAGTGATTGGATCGAATTTTTGCATATTGAACATTTTAAATAAACATTTCGAATTTATGAAAAGAACACTTGTTGTGTCAGGAATCGTGTTGCTGGCTTTAGGTGCTAATGCACAAGCAAAGAAAACAACAAAACCAGTTGCAAAAGCGCCGGTTAAAACCACTGCTGCTGTTAAACCATTAAAGACTCTTAATGATAGTCTTAGTTATGCATTTGGAGTTTCCTTAGGTGAATACCTAAAAAGCCAGGGTGTTACAACAGTAAACTATACCATGCTTAACAAAGCGTTGGATCAATGTATTAAAGGACAACAAACGTACATGGATGTTAATGTTGCTAACTACGTTATGAGTCGGGCAGGTGAAGCAAAGCGTAACAAAATAGCAGCTGTGGAAAAAGAAAAAGGCAGAAAGTTTCTTGAAGAGAATAAGAAGAAGCCCGGTGTTACAGTAACACCAAGTGGACTTCAATACGAAGTTCTTGTAAAAGGAACAGGCGAAAGATTAAGCCGTACTGATACCTTCTCTGCGCACTACCGTGGAATGTTACTTGATGGAAAAGAGTTTGATAATTCTTATAGTCGTGGTAAACCATTGGCCTTTCCTGTTGGTGCAGTTATTCCAGGTTGGACCGAAGCTTTAACGCTTATGCCAATCGGAAGTAAGTGGAAGTTGTACATTCCTTCAGAAATAGGTTATGGCGAAAACGGTGCTGGTGCTGATATTCCAGGTGGCGCTACCTTGGTTTTTGAAGTAGAACTTTTAGGCAAAGGATCAATGGCGGATATGCAGGCACAGAGCCAACAGCAAGGTCAACAACAATAATACTTTTGTCTATGTCAGGTACTACTATTGATCCTCGTTATCCAATCGGAAAGTTTGAAAGCCACCCTTTTGACCAGCAGTTAAAAGAGAAACTTTTAAGAGATATAAAGTTTCTGCCAATGGATATTGAACGGGCAATTGAAAACCTTGATGAAGCGCAACTGGAAACACCCTACCGTGAAGGCGGATGGACTGTAAAGCAATTGGTTCATCATGTTGCCGACAGTCATATAAATGCCTACATCAGGTTTAAGCTTGGCCTCACTGAAGTTAATCCAACTATTAAACCTTACGAGGAAAATGACTGGGTTAAACTCAAGGATATTGACACTGTTCCTATTAATGTTTCACTTACTCTCTTGCATGCAATGCATTGGCGGTGGCATGCTACAATAGTTGATCTTACCACCGAAGAATGGCAGCGTACCGTTTATCATCCAGAGAAAAAAAAGGAGATGAGCTTATGGCACTTGTTGGATTTGTATGCATGGCATGGCAGGCACCACGTTGCTCATATAACTACTCTTCGTGAGCAAAAGAATTGGTAATAATTTTTTTAATACTATTGCATACAGCCGTTGCCAAAACAACGGCTTTATTGTTACATAAAACTTTAGAACTGGCACTATGAAATGGAAAACATTATCTTCCGAATATCTTTTTAAAGACAGTTGGTTGAAGGCTCGCAAGGATACGTGCGAAAGGCCCGATGGTAAAATTGTAACGCCTTATTATGTTATGGAATATACGCCATGGGTTGGCGGCCTAGGGGTAACAGAAGACAATAAGATCGTGTTGATAAAACAGTACAGGCATGCTTTAGGTGAGGTCTGCATTGAGCTTCCTGGTGGATGTGTTGATACTGCTGATCCCGACAATGAACATGCAATAAGGCGAGAAATGTTGGAAGAAACGGGTTACACATTTAATAATGCTACTTACCTCGGTCGCATATCTGCTAACCCTTCCACCAACTCCAATTTGTTTCACATGTATTTGTTGGAGGGCGGTAAATTAATGCAGGAGCAGCAGTTGGATGCTAATGAAGACATCGAGGTTTTTTTGGTAACCTTCGAAGAGTTGAAAGAGATGCTGGATAGAAATGAGATCGTACAATCTATGCATGTGAGTGCAATCTATTACGCCCTAAAGCGTTTAGGTAAATTAAAGATAACGTTATAGAATTTTTGTACCCAGCTAAACTACACTATTCAGCAGCCGTTGCGTCGCACTCTTGTACTATTTGTTCCTTATGCAGCAACTAACATTCTCCATTGCGAGGGGGTACGACGAAGCAAACTGAGGTTTTAATATAATCGGGTGAGAGTTAGAGCGATTTTGCTTCTATTAAACCACTTAAATTTAACGGCTATGCACCATCTTCCAGAGCGGTTCAAAAGCAAGAGCAGATTGCTTCATACCTCGCAATGACGTGGTGCAGTACAAGTGAGTGACACAACGATGATGCCATGAAAATCATCTGCTGGAAACAAAAATAAAAAATAAGGTATAGGACTTTTAATGAAAGTTATTTTCTACTTCGCCAACAATAAAAACACTTCCGCATACAAGTATCAAGTCAGCTGCATGTGCTTTAGTAAAAGCATCTTTTACGGCTTGGGTTACCGTAGTAAAGTAATGGCCGTGCAACCCAATAAGTGAAGCTTGCTGCTGTAGTTCCTCTGCCGGCAATGCTCTTGGAATTTGAGCCTGGGTGAAGTAATAGGCGGCATAAGTCGGTAGTAGTTTTAGCACTTTAAGGATGTCCTTATCCTTTACCATGCCTATTACTATATGCAGTTTATTAAAAGTGGTATGTTCCAGTTGCTGCACTATTTGCTTCACTCCATCTTCGTTATGCGCTACGTCTAATACAACGGTGGGAGCGGTGTGTATTTTCTCCCATCGCCCATGCAAGCCAGTCAGTTTTTTTACATGTGCAAGTGCATGTTGAATATGTTTTTCTTCAACAACAAATCCTTTTTGCTTTATTACATGAAGCGCTTCTAACACCGTTAATAAATTCTTCTGCTGGTATAAGCCGGTAAGATCAAGATGGTAAGTTTTTCTGTCATCATCAAGGTGATGAGCAACATTGGTAACGAGGTAATGATCTTTATAATCCCATTCGGTCACCCATCTTTCTTCGCTGGCAAAGGTGATAGGTGAATTTACTTCTGTTGCTTTATTAAGAAACACCGGCTTTAGTTCTGCTGATGTTTCCCCAATAACAATAGGCACATTTTGTTTTATAATTCCGGCTTTTTCAAAAGCTATCTTCTCTAATGTATCGCCCAACAAATTCATGTGATCGAAGCTGATGTTAGTGATAACTGAAAGTTCGGGAGTGATGATGTTAGTACTGTCGAGCCTGCCACCTAAACCAGTTTCAATTATGGCTACATCAACCTGCTGCTCTTTAAAATAAGAGAAGGCCATACCTACAGTTATCTCGAAAAACGAAGGCTCTATTTGTTCTAATAATGGCTTTATATTTTCAGTAAATGATATTACGAAGTCTTCGTTGATCTCTTTGCCATCAACCTTTATTCGTTCACGGAAATCTTTTAAATGTGGTGAGGTATATAAGCCGGTTCTATAACCTGCTGTTTGCAATACTGCAGATAGCATGTGACTAACGGAACCTTTGCCATTCGTACCAGCAATATGAATTGTTTTAAAAGCTGTTTGTGGATTTCCTAAGTGATCGCAAAGTTTTATTGTATTGTTGAGATCAGCTTTATAAGCTGCCGCACCTATCCTGCTGAACAATGGTAAGCGACTAAATAAATATTCAACTGTTTGCTGGTAATTCATAATAAAAAAACCGGAGCGTGTAAAGCTACGGTTTCACAAATGTATAAGCTTGTGCGTTTATCCTTTTAATTTAAAATCAAATAAGATAGTTCCTGTTTGATCGTCTTCGCCTGGATTTAATTTAAGTTGCCTTGCTTTTCTTAATGCGATAGCCCTAACGTTCGCATTTGTTGTTGTCGTACCTCTTGGGTTAACAGCGGCAGAAGTAACTGTGCCATTTGCGCTAACGGTAATATCTACTGCCACTTTTGCATTCTCATTAAACTCATCCTGGAAAGAAGGGAAGGCGGTAAATCTGCGGCCACTTAAACCACTTCTAATTCTTACACCGCTGTTACCGCTCGATGCATTGCCTTTATAACTATCGCTGTTAGGATTTCCATTGGGACTTCCCTGGTCGCCTCTGCCTCCAGCAGTACCCTGGTTCCTCGAGTTGTTATAAGAGTCTGCATTATTTCCACCTGTGCCAGCATTTGTTCCGCCCCTGTATACGGCCTTTGGTTGTGGAGGTGCAGGGGTAGGATTTGCAACTGGCAGTGTAGTATTACGAGGTTTTGAAGGCGTACTATTGTTGACTGTTGGCGTTCTTGTAACAACAGGCTTTGGATTGTTATTTACAGCAGGAACGTCGTCTGCTTCATTTTCATCTCCTGCTATATTTTGTTCCTGCTCTGCTTCTGGTTGTGCTGTTGGCGGAGGATTGTAATTACTTTCATCACTGTTAGAAGGATCGCCAGGAATCATTGGGGCAACATCGCCTAAGCCTTCATCGCTATTTCCAAGGTTTACTTCAATGCCTTCTTCAAACATCGGCTTTTCAATAACTGGCAATTGCCATTTTGCAAAAAAGAAGATCAAAAATAAAGTAACACATACAGCAGCAGTGTACGTAAGTGCCTTTATGTTTTTTTCCCTTTCAAATGCAGGAGCCATATTATACGAATTATTCATAACAAAAGTAGTTAGGCGAAAGTCATTAATGTTGGATGTTGAAAATTACTTCATCGAAGATGCACTAATGCACAACATTTAGTTAAAAGCCCTGTACTTAGCTGGAGTAAGCGAAGAGTTCGATAGTGGGATAAAGGTGTGAGTAGTAACTGCATGCTAATATTGTAAAAAGCATCGATAATATTGTTGCAATCCTTCGATACTTTTGAATCAAAAGTACAAGTGAGTGACACAACGATGTTTAATTGAAAAACGAAAAGTGGGTTCAAAAACAATAAAACTAAGTTGCTACGTGTGCCTGAAAAAAACATCGTAAGCAAAGCGAATGATGGTGCCGATAACCACGATAAGAAAGAAGATGCGAATAAACTTATTGCCTTTTACTATTGCAAGCCTTGCACCAAGCGTGCCACCAATTGCATTACAAACAGCCATAGGAATGGCGATGGCAAATAAAACTTTTCCTTTGGCAATAAAGAAAAGAATAGAGCCAAGATTAGTAGCAAGATTTACTAGTTTAGCGTGAGCACTTGCCTTTAAAAAGTCGAAACCGAGCAGAGTGATAAAGGCAAGCACCAAAAAGCTGCCAGCTCCGGGGCCAACAAACCCGTCGTAAAAACCAATGCAGAGACTTATGATAATTGAGTAAATGATTTGTTGCTTGTTCGTGTGATCCTTTTCCGTATGAGTGCCGAAATTCTTTTTCGAATACGTGTAAGTAGCCACCGCAATAAGTATGACTAACAACAGCGGCTTCATAAATTTGTTGTCAACGCTATTGAGTAAAGTAGACCCTCCCCATGCTGCGGCAAAAGCGATTATTGTCATTAAACTCATTAACCTCCATTTGATCTCCACCTTCCTTACATACTGCAGGGCCGCTAAAGCTGTACCACTAAAGGCAGGAATTTTTAAAGTACCTATAACTGTAGCGACTGGATACTGGGGAAGAATAATAAGTCCTGCAGGAGTCTGTATTAATCCACCACCACCAACAATTGCATCAATAAAACCTGCAGCAAAAGCTGCGATGCATAATAGGATTATCTCTGTTGTCATTGGTAGGCAGCAGGTTTTATGTGAGGACGGTTGGCACCTCTTGAGTTTCCAAGAGCCAGGCCTATTATTACAAGTCCTCCACTAATAAGATGAACGACTGTTAGTTCTTCGCCTAACAACCAGATAGCTTCTATACTTGCAATAATAGGAATTAGGTTGCCAAACAAGGATGTACGAACAGCGCCAATTTTAGAAATAGATGCGTTCCATAAAAGGAAAGCAATTACAGATGTGCCTAAGCCGAGGTAGAGGATTATGGCAACTAAGTTCCCTGTCCAAACTACCGGAGTGCTATTCATTGTTTCGTATAAATAGAATGGCAAAAGTAGCAATGTGCCGATAAGGAAAGTGCTACTTAAAAAACTTATAGATGATATGGTTGCGGGCTTTCGTTTTACAAGTACGTTGTAAATGGCAAACGATAAAGCAGCTAAAAGCACCCAAACATCACCACTACCAAACCTGAAAGCTAATAAGGTTTGTATACTTCCTTTTGAAAGCAGTACAACGATACCCGCTAAACAAAACAAGAGTCCAAACAGGCGAAGTGCGTTTATCTTATCTCTTAAAAATAAAGCAGAGATGATGATGACAAACACTGGCGAAGATGTAGTGCCAATTAAAGCCATGTTAATAGCAGAAGTAGAATGGCCGGCTATGTAAATAAATGTATTGAAGATGCTTATTCCTGTAAGGCTAACAAAGAAAAGGTAGAGCAGGTTTTGTTTTACGGCTTTAAAATCATTCTTCAAATGTTTTAGGGCAAAAGGAAGGATGATAATTGTTGCTGTTGCCCAACGAAAGAAAGCTAGCGAAACAGGAGGAACTAGCGTAGCAACGCCTCTTGCCACGATGAAGTTGCCGGCCCATATAATTGCTGCAATAACAGCAAGCGCAATGCCTGTATAAAGTTGTTTTGGTGGAACAGCCTTATTGTTATTGATGGTAGCAGAACTCATTTTAGTGATGAGCAAAATCTAGTTCGTAATTGCCTTTGATTCTTTCCATGGGGGGGTTAAAGTAACCGAACTTAAGATCAGGAAACTCTTCACGAATTAATTCGAGCAACTGCTTAACGCCAAGA
>JAQBNN010000079.1 GCA_028288505.1 Segetibacter sp.
AGTCCTTTGTATTTACGGATGAAGCCGAAGAATAAGATGGTTTGCACATTCCGTTCTATTCCTAAAAATTTTCGGGCTTCTTCTTTAGGTAAAGGCTCTCCGAAATTATCGTATAAAGGATGGCGAACCTGTAAAGCAGGCTTGGATGTAAGTTTCTTAAGATCAGCTAATACTTTTTCGCTCATTGTTATGAACGCATGTATGGGCTTTATAAAGTAATTAGTGAAGGCTACATCTCCCGGTCGCTTTTCGTGTGGAGTAATGTTATCTGCGATGCATATAATCTTAGTGTGGTTGTTCGTTCTTGCCCTCCTTAATATTGTACCTAAAGCAGGGCCCATAAAAGGAAGCCAATAGCGTACAACTATTATATCTGGTCTTAGTTTTTTTAATTCGTTTCCTACCTGCAGCCAGTTGAGAGGGTTGACTGAGTTGATCTTAACTTTTATATCAATATCAGCAGGATTCGGCTCGGTGGAATACTGCGTGGTGCCGGGGAATAGGAAGCCCGGATACTGTAATGAAAAAGTATAAATTGAAACTTCGTTTCCTTCGGCTTTAAATTGCCTTGCAAGCCTTTCGTTAAATGAAGCAAGTCCGCCACGCAAAGGATGGGCAGGGCCGATGATTACCACTTTACTCATGCGGAATAATTCAAAAGTAAAAAGTCAAAAGTAAAAAGAGGTAGTATTATGTTCATTTCTATACTTCGTGTTTTTGACTTTTTACTTTGAATTGAGAGCAGAAGGCATTGGATGCAGATTGGTTTGTGGTACAAGTGAGTGACACAACGATGATGCTATGAAAACTAATGCTGGCAACATAAAAAAACCTATACAATCCCTACTTTCTTTTCGATAAGATAAGAGTTTCTTTCGCTTGAATTACGCGAAACAAGTTCGGCAACGAAGCCCGTTAAAAATAACTGCATACCAATAACCATAGTTGCCAAAGCGATATAAAATGCGGGACGATTGGTAAGAGAATATTCGGCGGCAACAAACTTGGCGATGATTAAATAGATGCTTAAAATGAAACCAGTTAAGAAGCACAGTGTACCGTACAAGCCGAAAAAGTGCATTGGCCTTTTGCCGAATTTGCTGACAAAAGTTATAGTAGCAAGATCGAGGAAGCCATTGATGAAACGCTCCCAGCCAAACTTGGTAGTTCCATATTTGCGGGCACGATGCTCTACTACTTTTTCACCAATCTTTCTAAAGCCCGCCCACTTTGCAAGTACCGGAATATAGCGATGCATTTCGCCATAAACCTCAATGCTTTTTATAACTTTTTTCTTGTAAGCTTTTAGGCCGCAATTAAAGTCGTGCAACTTAATGCCGCTGGTACTGCTGGTAACTTTATTAAAGAGCTTTGTTGGGATAGTCTTTGACAAAGGATCGAAGCGCTTCTTCTTCCAACCGCTTATTAAATCATAGCCATCTTCAACTATCATTTTTCTAAGGCCAGGAATTTCATCAGGAGAATCTTGCAGATCAGCATCCATTGTTATTACAACTTCGCCTTTAGCCGCCTTGAAGCCTTCGTTAAGTGCTGCGGACTTTCCGTAGTTCCGTTGAAACTTTATACCCTTGATGTTGTTGTTGCCGACACTAAGTTGCTCAATTACTTCCCAACTGTTATCAGTACTTCCATCATCAACTAAGATAATCTCGTAACTGA
This sequence comes from Segetibacter sp., assembly GCA_028288505.1. Taxonomy (GTDB): domain Bacteria; phylum Bacteroidota; class Bacteroidia; order Chitinophagales; family Chitinophagaceae; genus Segetibacter. The sequence goes on from JAQBNN010000079.1 coordinate 1,681, forward strand.
AATTATTAGCAACTACAACCTTGTCGATCCAGCTGCAAAGTTCAGGGAGAGACTCGTCTTCATTGAAAAGAGGAACAACTATAGAAACATCCATTCTTAAAAATTAACCTTGTTGTACGAATGGTCCGCTAGGATTTTTTTTAGCTACTGCGGCACCAATTAAAGATGAAATTAAGCCAACAACGAGGTAGGTTAATAAAATTCCTCCAATTGCCATTGGTAAAAAATATTCGCGACTTATGCTTAAAGCCTGCTCAATTTGATCATCGTTCATTTTTTGTGCTTCCAAACTTTTCCTTGCTTCTTCTAACGCAATATTTTTTGTTTCAGGATTGATAAAGCTTAAAGAGATAGCAGTAAAAATGATCATGATAACAGTAACAGCAGCAGTTATTTTAAAGCCATGGGCAAAAACATTTCCAAAACTTACATTGCCATTCATTTGTTTTGCATACGATATGCAACCCCAGATGATGCCAGCTATAAACAATATCAAAGGAATAGAACCTAGTCCTTTGTTTGTTTCCAAACCTGTAAGGGTTATAATTAAACTAAGGACTATTAAGATAAGAGAGATGATTAATCCTTTTACTACCGAAGTAGTTACTTTACTTTCCATAATTAGTTAGGGTTTTTTATTGTTTCAAAGATACCTTCTCTTTATTTATAATCCCTATCACCTTTCCTCTCAATTTATGCCCAATAAATGGACTGTTCGACGATTTACTTTTAAAGCTATTCTTTGTTATTTCTATTTCCTCATTTCTATCATAAATAGTAAGATCAGCGATAGCATTCTCTTCAATAGAATAGCTTGGTAAACTAAAGATGCTTCTTGCGTTTGCGGAGAACAACTTATTAAGTTGCCCGGATGTAAGTTGAGGAAGTAAAGTATTAATGACTGCATAACTTGTTTCAAGGCCTATCATTCCATAAGCAGCATATTCAAACTCGCAATTTTTGTTATCCCAGTTTTGCGGTAGATGATGAGATGCAATGCAATCTATATCTCCATTTAAAACCGCATCTTTCAAAGCCTGCACATCTTTAGCAGTTCTTAAAGGTGGATTTACTTTAAGGTTCGAGTCATAGTCCTGCAAATCCTCTTCGCTAAAAAACAAATGATAGGGCGTTGCACTGCATGTTACTTCAATTCCCTGTTTGCGTGCAGCAATAATAAGTTCTATGCTCTTGGCTGTAGATATACCTGTTAAGTGAATTTTACTGCCGGTGTATTTAGCCAGTTCAATGTCACGACTAATAATAAGTTCTTCAGCAATTGAAGGAATGCCTGGTAACCCAAGTTGAGTACTTATAATTCCTTCATTCATCAAACCATATTTCCCTATTGATTTATCAACAGGCATTTGGATGATCACTCCATCAAATGCTTTTACGTATTGCAAAGCTTTCAGTAATAATCCCGGCGTCTGCACTGGTGAAAGACCATCGCTAAAAGCTACGGCTCCACTGTTACGCATGTCATACATCTCGGCTAGCTCATTGCCTTCCAAATTTTTGGTTATAGCACCTAATGGATGAATATTAACCGGCAGCGATTTTGCCTTTTGCACAATGTACTCTACTGTTGTTTTATTATGCACTACGGGTTTGGTATCCGGCAATACAAACACATGGGTGTAGCCTCCAGCTGCAGCGGCAGCGGCTCCTGATTCAAGCGTTTCATTAAATTCAAAACCGGGATCATTAAAGTGAGAAAAAACATCAACCCATCCTGGAGAGACTATATAATTATTTGAAGGAACTATTTGAATGTCCTCATCATTCAAATCAATATCATCAGCAATTTGCTTTATGATTCCCTGCTCAATTAATAAATCTTTTACTTGATCATTAAATGCTGATGAAGGATCTGAGATGGTTACTTGCTTTAATAAAAGCCTCATTTATATTGTAGAAAATTTGTCGCAATATAGACGATTTTTATAAAAAGCTTTTACATTTGCCACCCTTGTAAAGAAACAGTTTCATTAATATTGTTTGGTAACAGTGGAAGTTTTATTCGGGATGTAGCGCAGCCCGGTAGCGCACACGTCTGGGGGGCGTGGGGTCGCAAGTTCGAATCTTGTCATCCCGACTCTTTTAAAGGTCAGCAACCGCTGGCCTTTTTTTTTGAACCAGGCATTCTTATAAGCATTAAGCTTTACTTGCGTCGCACTCTTGTACTGCTGTGCTCGTTTTAGCCCTTCACCTTTTGCAATTTCCCTTTCAGCACAAGCATATCAAAAAGTTTAACTGTGTACCAATAAAGAACCTGCAAATTGTATCGGGGTATTTTTTCTACTATTCTTTATTGATAGCTGAATTATTTCCACAATTGGTTTACTTACTTAAATAATGTAAAACACAACGGGGTTTCAACTCCTAACAAAGAGCACGGCGAAGAACGAATTTAAGAAGTAAAACGAACAGGAAGAGTAGATCTTAGAGGGCACTGTAAGAATATAAACGAAACTTCTATAAAAAAAGAAGAGGCTCAAAGAATTGAGCCTCCTTTTCAACCCTAAACCCTTAAAAAACATTTTAAATAGAAGGAAAACCATGCCAATTTGTTAACGATTTAAAAATTATTTTTAAACCTACATCTTTAGCATTTTCAAACTATAGCATGAATGCAATCAGGAAAATTTTCTTCTCTTTTATAACGGCGGTGTGTTTTACTTCGTGTAAACAAAAGAAAGTTTTGCCTACAGCCAGCAACAATAAAAGTCTACTTTGGGAAATAGCAGGTAAGGGTCTGCACCAACCTTCTTACTATTTAGGTACCATGCATATTATGTGTGCTGAAGATGCTGCCCTAAGTGAGAATGTAAAAGAAATTATAGCAAACACCCACCAGGTTTATCTTGAAGTAGACCTTGATAATCCTTCGGAATTACTAACAGGAATGTTAGAACTTTCCCCAACATCAGAACGAAGTTTAAAAGACGTTCTTCCCTCAGATGAATATGAAAGAGTAAAAGACTTCTTCAATAACTACCAGCCAAATGTGCCTTTTGAAGTATTAGAAAAACAGCATCCCTTAATACTTACTTCTTACTTGTACGAATTGTTTTTACCATGCGAAAAAAAGAACAGTGTAGAATTAAAAATTGTTGAAGAAGCTTACCGGCAAAAGAAAGAAACAAAAGGCCTT
>JAQBNN010000098.1 GCA_028288505.1 Segetibacter sp.
ATCCAGGAACAAACTGTAGTGATAAATCTGCCAACAGGTTACAGTAGCGTAGTTACTTTTCCTAATATAAACGTTCCTGCCGGAGTTAACGTATTGAAATTCTGGACTGCTTCACCTAATGCAGGTACCGATCAGGCACCGGCTAACGATACGCTTACACTTAATATAAGCGTAGGTGTTGGCATTGTAACTCCTGTTACCGAAAACTTTAGTAGTACAACGTTCCCTCCTCCCGGTTGGTCTTTGGCACGTGTTGCAGGAGCAACAGCTAATGCAGCATGGCAACGAAGGGCTTCTTCTTCTTCCGGAGCGCCAGGTTCTGCATTTGCAAATCTTTATTCAATAAGTTCTGGAAATGTGTTTGACTTAAGAAGCCCACTTATTTCGACTACACAGGCTGATACAATGGTAATTAGTTTTGATGTAGCGCATCGCCAGTACAGCACTTCACAAGATACTTTAAAATTAATGGTGTCGCCCGATTGTGGGGCCACTTTTATACAGATTTGGCAAGAATGGAGTTCTCAACTAAGTAATGGAGTTAGCGGTACAGCTGAGTTAACCGCTCCAACCGCTTCCCAGTGGAAAACCGTAACAGTTAAAATTCCTAACTCGCCAGCTACTCAAAACATTCTTTCTAATCCTAATTTACTTTTTGCATGGAGGGCTGTTAGCCGAATCGGCAATAACATCTTTTTAGACAACATCAATATTAGTAAAATCTTTATACTACGCCGCGATTTGCAACCTTTGAGTTTTGCTGCTCTACCTGCCAACTTATGTGATGGTAATAATGTAAGACCATCAGTAATTGTAAGAAATGCAGGTGCAGATACGATTAAAAGCTTCAAAGTAAATTATCAGGTTAACGGGGCCGCAACTGTAGTTGTTAACTGGACCGGAAGTGTGGCTAAAAATGAAACCACAACTGTTGATTTAAATACCGCCAATTATACGCCTGGTGTTTATACCCTTAAAATGTGGACGTCAGAGCCTAACGGTTTAGCTGATCAGCTTCCTTCTAACGACACCATTACATTCACCTTTACTGTTTTAGCCATTACACAAGCTCCGCTTGTTGAAGGGTTTGAAGGAACTTTCCCTCCGCCTAACTGGCTAATTACCCAGCAACCTGCCGATGCCTTTACGTGGGCAAAAACGACCAGTGCAGCTAGAAGAGGTTTGGCATCTGCTTATGTTAATGATTTTTTAGACACTGCTTTTGGCAAAATAGATAATCTACTAACACCTCCTGTTCGTTATTCTGGTGCAGATTCATTGTTCTTTAAGTTTGATGTTGCCGCTGCTACATACAACTATCCAGGTAGCACCGCTACTCCTTTAGATACTTTAGAAGTTCTAATGTCAACAGATTGCGGTAATACATTCAGAAGTATTTACAAGAAGTGGGGAGTAGAGCTTCAAACTATTGCTGATCCTAACAATGTAAATACCAATGAATTCTTCCCAATAGGCACTTATCAATGGAGAACAGATTCGATCAACGTTACTAATATCTTGGGTAGTGCTAATACAGTAAGATTTATGTTTAAAAGCATCGCTAATTCCGAAAACAACATATTTATCGATAATGTAAACTTCACTCCAAAGGTTGTTCCTGCAAGGTTGAAATCAAACGGATTTATGATCACGCCTAATCCATTTACAACTACCTTCTTTGTTCAGCATTACCTTGCGCCAACCAATCTCAGAGGTATGGGTGTTTACAATTCAATAGGACAACTCGTAGTAAGCCGTTCTTTTACAGGACAAGCTGATAGCTTCATGGAGGTAAACATGGGCCGATTACCGGCAGGAGTTTATACTGTAAAACTTATTTATACTAACAGAACTATTTCGCAAAAGGTTATTAAAATACAATAGAATTAAGTTACTTATTTTACAAAGTGCTCCCTAGTTAGGAGCACTTTTTTTGTGTGCTTATGTCTTTGTTATACTTAAGTAATAGCGTTAGTTTTTCTTATGCACCATGCCTAAATGCTACTATTAAACATTCTTGCGTCGCACTCTTGTACCTTTTGTTCTCTTTGCAACATGTACCAAAAATTAAATACAACGAGACTTCAAAATAAAGTAGAGGGTGCTAGAACTTCCTCAATAGAGTTACCCAAAGTACAAGAGTGCGACGCAACGGTAGCTTAATTAGTGTTAATGATGCCTAGTACAAAAAATAACTAGTGGCTATACCTTAACTTTGCGCCGTAATTTTTAAAAATGAATACAACAACAATGCCCGTTGAAGAACTGGTTTTTTATACATCAGACGAGCAATTAAAAAGCATAGGTAAAAAGGTTCTCAACAATGAACGCCTGTCTTTTGAGGACGGCGTAACACTATTTGAAAAAGGTTCATTATCATTTGTAGGAACTTTGGCTAATTGGGTACGCGAACAAAAGCATGGCAACAGTACTTATTTTAATCGCAACTTTCATATTGAGCCAACGAATATCTGCGTTTTCTCCTGCAATTTTTGTTCTTACAGTCGCCTGTACGCACACCGCGAAGAAGGTTGGGAATTGAGTGTAGATGACATGCTTAACATAGTAAAAAAATATGACGGGCAACCGGTAACCGAGGTTCATATTGTAGGCGGCGTTCACCCTAAAATGGATCTTAAGTTTTTTGCTAAACTACTAAAGGCTATAAAAGAACATCGTCCTGATCTTCATATAAAAGGCTTCACTCCTGTTGAGCTGGACTATATGTTTCGCAAAGGTAAAGTGGGTATTGAAGAAGGCTTGCAGATGCTGAAAGATGCAGGTTTACAATCGTTACCTGGTGGTGGCGCTGAAATCTTTCATCCTGAAATAAGACAGCAAATATGTGATGATAAAGTGGATGCTGAAGGATGGTTAAATATTCATCGCGCTGCACACAAATTAGGAATGCATAGTAACGCAACTATGCTTTATGGTCACATAGAATCTTTTTGGCATCGGGTAGATCACATGGAAAGGCTTAGGCAGTTACAGGACGAAACAAAAGGGTTCAATACATTCATTCCTTTAAAGTTTCGTAACGGGGATAATGCAATGAGTAACGTACCTGAAAGTAATGTAGTTGAAGATATGAGGATGTATGCCATTGCAAGGTTGTACATGGATAACTTTCCTCACTTGAAAGCTTACTGGCCAATGCTTGGAAGGCAAAACGCCCAGCTAACGCTGTCGTTTGGCGTGAACGATATTGATGGTACTATTGACGACTCAACAAAAATATATTCAATGGCCGGCAGTGAAGAACAAACCCCGGCAATGAGTACAGTTGAACTAGTTAACTTGATTAAGCAGGTAAAAAGGGAGCCGATTGAAAGAGATACTTTATACAACGTAATCACGAACTATAATAATGTTGATTTGAAAGAAAGTGTTACAGATCCACTTTTAAATTGACTTTAAAATATTTTAATGAGAAAAGAAAAACGTCACCTATTTGCTTTGGTGACGTTTCTGTTTCAGTCAGGTCTTTGTTTCATTTGTTATGCAAAGCCCTAACTGTATAGCCTTGTTTCTTTAGAAGATTTATTACTCCTTCTTCTCCTCCTAAATGTGCAGCACCTACGGCAAATAAAGTAGGATGCGCTGTGGCAATTACGGGGAATTGTTTTACCCAATTATGATTTCTTTTGTACAACAAGATATCAGTGTGATTGCTTACTCCCGAATCTTCATTTGTGGTCATATCGTGTAGCTGGTCAATATCCTGCTGTTTGTATACTTTAATCATTTCCTCCATCAACTGTTTGAACTTTCCTAAACTCTGAATAGTTTTTACTAATTCCTTCGCCTGCTCATCAAAAGGAA
>JAQBNN010000016.1 GCA_028288505.1 Segetibacter sp.
TAGTAGCACGGAGGCAAGGTACAAAAAGAAGCCCCCGCGCTAAAGGGTAGAGAGCGTAAAGAGTGACTAAAACGCCCTTTAAACTTAAAAAAAACGATTATCATTTGCAGCAATACCATCATGTTTTTTTATAAAAACACGATGATTTTAAGTTATTATAACGAGTTTTTAAAAGACCATTATAATTATTCGAATAATCAATTTAATGCTTCCAATTAGTAATATGAGTTTTACAAAAACGAGTATGGTTTTTTAAAAAGTCAATATGTTTTTTTCAATTATTAATATGGTTTTTCAATAAATCATTAGCAGTTTAGGGACGTGGCTATTTTTTTTGCCCGAAAGAGGAAAGTTTTTTAAAGAATATTTTTAGTTTATTCCACCTATAATTATAAGCGCTAGGGGCTTGCCTGCTACCTGCACTTTTATTTTAAGTGATTGATTATTAATTGTGCTACTTATTTTATGGTAGTAATAAAAGAATATGTTGTTTAAACACTAAATATAAAATGTTTAAATAACTGAAATAGATTCGTATATGTAAGAAAAATATAGTAAGTATGATGCAATATAAACATGTGGTATAACGATAATATATAAGAGCATACGGATATATTTTTGATATCCTAGATAAAAAACAAAAAAAATGGATAGAACAACCAATGGCTTCAACCTCTTAAATGAGGCCGCATTTAAAAAACTGCTAAGCACCATTACAGGTAAAATGAATGGTAACATTAACTTTCCTACGCTAAAAGCTCGGGTGGATAAACTGATAGCCGATCAGGAAGAGTACCTAACCCTATCGAAGAATGCAGTTAACGGGGGCAGACAGGCTATACTGTCACGCGACGCCAAAAGAGCTGCAATTGTTACTGCATTGCGCATTTTGGGTAATAATGTAACTGCCATAGCAGAAGGTGATATTGCTATGTTGGATTCATCGAGCTTTAAGCTTACAAAACCTAAGCAACCAAGTGCGCCACTTGTAAAGCCGGCAGCGCCTAAGGCCTATGGTGGCGAAAACAAGGGTGAGATTGGTGTAAAGGGAAAAAAACAGGGGCAAAACACAGTAAACTGTATGATTTGCATGGACGAACCGGTAGCTGCCTGGATAACGCAATCAACTTCCAGAAGTTCTCACCTGTTTACAAACCTGCAATCGGGTAAAAACTACTTGCTTAAATACGAACTGGTAGGATCGAAAAGCCAGGTTGTAGTTAGTGATACAATATCAGTTATTCCGCAATAATCATGTAATCCGTTACTCTATAAAAAAGCGTTGCCATTGGCAGCGCATTTTTTATAGAGTAACGTAGGGTAAATGGTTTAGTGTTTATTAAGGTAACGCACAACCGGGTTTTCCATTGATGCAATTTGCTTAGCTGGTAAAATGCGTCTTCTCTTTAAAGCCCTGCCTGCACCTCTCTTGCAGCATAAACTATATTAAGGGCTTCTTACCTGTTTACCGCTACTTATTAACCCCATGTTTTACTATATTGCCTTTCCTGTCTACTTTCTATAATTATACAAAAGGTTGAGGTTAGTATTGAGAATAGGTTACCTCCTATATAATTCTGTGACACAAGAATGGCTCATTAAAAAAACCAAATGACCGCAACGCCTAAAATAAAATATAGATGGCTATCCCTTAGGTACCATTGTAAGCAGCTTTCTTTACAAGAACAGCAATTTTGTTAAGGCAAGCTGGGTGTTGCCTGTCCCCTTAGCTAAAATTGGCCTGCTAAGGTAAGGGCATAAGAAAATTTACAATTAAGAACAGTTCTGTCATTTATTTTACCTTACTCCAAACTTCATAAATGGGATCTCCTTTTGAACTGAGGCCGCTATGATGCCAGTTACCGTTTTCTAATTTACCCCCAAAGGAAAGTGAAGCACCAACCCGGCTGCTGTCACGTGAAAAGAACTCAATATTCTCAATATATTTACCGTTATTAAAAATATATGAGCCTCCACCTGTTCCAAAAAATTCTTTCGTTTCAGGGTTGATAGCTGCCCATTGAAACCAGGATGCCGATAATATTTTAATGGTTTTACGGGGTCCTGCCTGGTGTATAGGTATTACTTTTTCATCTTGCTTTCGGGCTGTAATATGCCATAGACCAGCCAGGTTTTCTTTTCCTTTATCTATCCTGTTCCAGGTTTCCTTTTTACCGTTTATATCTGCAACCAGTTGATGGTTGTTTAGCAAAATGTTGTAGATAACCGATTTACCAATCCGGTCCTTCTGCCTTGTATCAAATTCGTAAATGACCGATAATTTTTCTTTTTGTAACTCAAATTTACCACCTTCTGTAAAAAGAAATTTCCGGTCATTTTTGTTATAGCCGGTATGGGTTATGTAACCATCTACAAGTATGATAACCTGGTCTGTTGTGTTGCTTTGCAATTTCCATGCGCCTGTTATGTTGCCGGCTTCTGAAGGTCGATAAATAAAAGATGCATTAATAACAAAGGCAATTAAAATAATCACAGTAAAACAAATGAGAACAATAGGTTTCATAACGGCAATAATTTAAGTTATTGAGGGACGGAGATGATAGGTACTTTTATTATTTTAAAGTTACAAAGAACAGGGTTAGTGAAAGTTGAAAAAAAGGCTTATGTAATTTTCTTTAAAGCGGGGCTTAAGGTAATTTGTAACATGGGTCGTCTTCTTTATTATACATTGCTGCTTGTTACTTTGTTTGTGTTGGAACATAGAGAGTAACCAAATAAAATTGAGGAAAAGAACGCGTACACTTTGTTCTTTTATGGTTCTTTAATGTAGCTTTAGTACCCTGTAACTTTAGCATTGGTTTTACAGGTTGTTCATTTTTAGATTGTTTAAGGGCATTAGAAATTTTTTATTCGAAAGCCAGGATAGTACTACTGGGCTTCGGCACAGTAGTACGAAAGCTTAATTGAAATACCCCTTACAATTGGACTGATGTGTTTTTTAGACAAGCAAAAAAGAAAAGAAAAACAAGATAAGCAAAACGTAATAAAAGCTGGGTTGAAAAACAAACCGTACAAGTGAGTGACACAACGATGTTTAATAGCAGCACTTGGGCTGGTACAAAAAGAAGCCCCGGCCCTACTGCAAGGAGAGCGTAAAGAGTGGCTATAATTTACTGTGGACTGTTTTACCTTTTACCGGTTAGTGGGTGGAGAGTATTTTTCCCCTGACTTTAAGTTCTTCAAGGTCGATTAGCGAGAGGTATTTTCTAATTAGATCTTCGTTAAATTCTGAATGCTTGTTCATGTTATTAAGCAGGGTTCGTTGCTGCTCTAATAATTCTAAATAGATGTGTTGGTAGCTTCTCAGTGTATTTTTGTGGATGGATTTTTCATCCCCTTCTCTCTCAAAGAAATCTATATCCATCTGGAACCGTAAAAACAAGTGTTTTAAGTGCTGGTTTTGCTCCCTCTCGTTACCATATTTTTCTTCCAGTAATTGAAGTGAGGCCTCTGCCATTTTCTTTTGAATGATGAGTTCCTGTTCTTCTTCGGGGATAACCTGGTACTTGTCTTCGAGGTTTACTTTACGTATTAGCCAGGGAAGGGTGAGCCCTTGAAAGACTAATGTAATCAGAATGACGATGAAGGTGATAAAGAGTATAAGGTTGCGATAGGGAAACGGTTGTGCCTGGTTAATTACTAAGGGAATAGAGAGCGCTGCTGCTAAAGATACCACCCCCCGCATGCCGGCCCACCCTATTACAAGTGGACCTTTCCATCCGGGGTTTGGGTCTGCTACAGTAATGAAATTGCTGATAACTTTAGTGAAAACAGAAGCCCCTAAAGTGCAAAGCATACGGGTTGCAATAAGTAGGAAAGATATGGCTAAACCGTACCAGATAGCAGTGCCTAAGCTAATGTTGCCTAACTGTTGTATTATAGATGGGAGTTGCAGACCGATGAGCAAAAAGATCAATCCATTTAATACAAAGACGAGGCTTGTCCAAACGTTTACACCTTCAATGCGGCTTCGGTAATTAAGCATACTTTGTCGTTTACCCGATAAAAGAAGACCGCCGCTAACCACAGCTAATACTCCTGAAAAATGAAAGTGCTCTGCTGCATAATACATGCAGTAGGGAGTTACTAAAGTTAATACAATATCGATGCTGGGTGTAGTGGGCATCCAACGATGAATGGCATAAAAAATGAACGCCACTAACAGGCCGATTAGTGCGCCTATGATGATAACAAGGAAGAAGCTGGAAGTTGCTTCACCGAAATGAAATTTTCCTGTTATAACTGCTGCTAAAGCAAAACGAAATACAATAAGTGATGAAGCATCGTTCAACAAGCTTTCACCTTCAATGATACTGCTTAGCGATTTAGGCACTTTAACGCCACGCATAATAGTGGTTGCTGACACTGCATCGGGCGGCGAAATAATGCCGCCTAAAAGAAAGCCCAGTGCTAACGTAAAACCAGGAATAAGAGCAGTGGCAGCAAATGCAACTACGCATGAAGTTATGATCACAATGGGAAAGGCAAAACTGGTAATTACTCTTCGCCATTTCCAAAACTCTTTCCATGATGTTGCCCATGCAGCTTCATATAATAGTGGCGGAAGAAAAATTAAGAAAACCAGTTCGGGGTCAATTGTAACATGAGAAAATACGGAAGTAAAACTTAGTAACAACCCCCCTAATACAAGTACAATTGGGTAAGCCAATCGTAGCTGGTTGGCGATTAATACCAGCGCCAGAATAATAAGAATGAGGTATACGTACTGGATGAAAAGGCTTTGCATGAATGAAAGGTTGAACTTAATTGCCGTATGTTGATTTACTTGCAATAGAGGTTATAATATTTGTACCAGCTGATACGCTTTTTTTTGGCAATGCTATTCAGGGCTTGTCACTTTCTTTGTCAGGAAACACAGAAAGTAACCAAAGAAACCAGGAAAGGAACGGTTACACCGCGTTCCTTTCCTGGTTTCTTGATGTAGCCTTTGTGCTACTGTGGCTTAGGCAGTTGTTTTTTCAGGCGTATTCGATATTAGCTTCTTTACACTAAAAAGAGCCGTATTCTTTCTTCGTGCAAACTGCTAATAAAGCGGTGAAGAAAATTAGTGCAACAGGCGTTATCAAATAAAACCTCCTTTTAACAATGCCAGAAATGCAGCAAGTTTCAAACTCAAAACATTGGGCTAAGCACGCACATTTGCAACACAATAATGTCAACATTTGTTTTTACAATGCTAGTGCTACTACTCAAAGAAATAATGCTGCTAACTTAAGTCCTACAAACTTTAGGTTCAAGAAAACGAACTGGGGGGCAACATCATCACTTATCCAATATCGCTTCTGTTAAAACGAACTTTGCCTTATCAACCTGGTGGGTTCCAGCTAACAAAGGATAGATGTAGTTGATCACCTGGCAAAGGGTAATAAATTTATCGGGCTTTACAATGTAAAAAGAAGCACCGAATTTATAAGCATTATCTATGTCCTCAACGTTAATGGATGTTGAGTAAATTACTATAGGGGTATTAGGCAGCAATTGGCCACTGTAAATTTCATGGAGGCAACTAATACCACCTTTCATAGGCATATTCAGGTCGAGAAATACGAGGTCAGGTTCAACTTCTGTTTTTATATGTCTCAGTGCCGCCAATCCATCGGAAACATGAAAACAATTAGCCGAAGGAATAACTTTTAGTAGAGCTTCCTGCAGTAACAAGGCGTCATCTCTGTCGTCATCTGTAATTAAGATATTAACTGACGAAGGCTTAATCAAAGTAATACAATTTTATGGCGGCAAAGATATAGGAATAGCAATATAACAGGAAGCCATACCCCTAAATGGGCAAGCCATACGAATGAGATTGCTTCGGCCACTTGGTGCTAGTGGCTTCTTTTAGTGTCTTCTGTATGTTTACAAACCTTTGTACTACTATTAAGCATCGTTGTGTCACTCACTTGTACTGTTGTAGTTGTTTCGGCCATTTACCCCATTCTCGCTAAACCCAAAACTTCACGAGGGCCCCCGCAAAATCGCCCAACTTGTGCCCTGCTACATGCAAGACGTAGCGCACATTTAAAATAGCTACTTTTATCTATAGTGGAAATAGTGATTTATTAATAGAAGGAAGTAAGCGCAGTGCATTTTTATAATACACCTTTTTCAATACCTCATCGCTTAATCCCATACCACACATTACCCAAAAAGCATGGTACTTTTTATGGTAACGAAAGTATTCATCTTTCGTCTCAAGCACACGGAAATAAGTGGTGTATTCCTCGGGCACCCAACTGTCTTTCCCAAACAATATCCTGTCCTGGTACTTCATAAAAATTGGTGGGCAGCAATTGGTTGACGGCCAAGTTCAGCAATAACAGCACCAAATTCTACCACTATTTTCTTCATGTCATCTAACAGCCTACTCAGCTTATCAAGGTCGTGTGCATGCCAATTAAAGTGAGCAGCAATAAAGGTTGTGTTGGCATGCTTTTTAAAAATCCTGTGTTGTTCATCAATCAATTGCTGCCAGGGTGCAGGATAAGTACCACTTCTTAGACTGCCATGCTTTGTAATTAATTCAAGCAAGCGCTGGTTATTATTATTTAATGGCTGCCAAAATTGCTTGGGAGCAGCTGTATGTATTAATACAGGGATTTTTAATTCACCACATTTATTCCATATAGCATCAAGCCTTTCATCATCTACAGCAACTCTTTTGCCCTGGTTATCTTTTACAGAAAAGCCCAGACTCTCAAAAATTTTTAAACCCACGGCGCCATTCTTTACATCTTCTTCCAACTGCTTAACAGTTTTTTTAGTCCAGTTCCTGTCTCCAATACCTGCAAAATTTATGTTTGCAAACATTAAAAAGCGCCCCCCATAAACTGCCTTAATATTATCAACAGATTGCTTTAATACCGCACCCCACCTTCCGCTTAGGTTTACCATCACTGCCATATTTAAAGTCTCCATTACTTTAATCAAACCCCCTAAAGCTAGAACAGACATACTATCCTGGTGGTTATGAATATCAATAAAAGGAAATTTTGCTTTGGTTACAATATGCTTGGCACAACCAGGGAAAATGGAGGATTGTACGTTTGAAAGTCGATAGTTTGTTTTGATTGAGCAGTTGTGACGTATGAGGCTCCGGCAAGGGCAGCAGCTAAAAGGATGTTTTTCAAGTTAGAGTGTTTAAGAAGTGCCCAAGTAAAATATAGCAATATATCATAGCAAAATGTTGTTCTAAAAGCAATATGTCTCCTGGTTATTATTTTTCATCATTTGTCTCCTAATTAAATAAGAGAACCTTTGCCTGTATGCTATTTGTCTGCCCTTGTTTAGCAAAAGCAGAACCTTAACAACAGAAGGGCCGGCAGGAGTCAGCTATATCTTATACAAGCCGATAATAAGCGGCAAAATGATCTTTGTAGCAATAATTTGAGCAGCATTGTTATATCACTAACTTGTACTTGAAGCTATGTACTCTAAAGCTAATTAAACGCCACTGCTTTCAACTACAAGTTTACCTCAACCTTACCTTCTGCTATTCGTGCAAGATCAATAAAGGTGAAGTGTTTATAGTTTCGGTAAGGTTCGCAGCATGGGAGCATAGGTTTCCAAAATGGGTTTTGAGAAAGGAAGGATGAGTTATCGCCTTCGAGCAAGCCAATAAATACCTCGGCAACAATTCTTGCACCTACCTCGCCAAGACGGATACCCATTTGTTGTACTTCGGCTTCTTTTAGTATGTAGAACCACAAAGGTGTGCTGTTTTCGAAATTTACTTTGTAGTGTTTTAAATCGTTAAACACGTCGCTCTCCAATGGGGTTAAACGCATGGCATGAGCAACACGTTGGCCCGATGGAAGGCTAAATGTAAGCTGGCGCAACAGGTTGCGTGAAGCCAACGATATAACCTCGCCTTGCCCAAAACCAAGTAGTTGAAAGAGTGGTGAAGACAGCGTTGTATCAATAAGCTTATTAGGTCGTATGCTGCCATCGCGCACATCAAAGAACGTATGCCAATCGACGAATCGACGTGGTGCACGTTTTCCTCCTCTCAGGTCATTAGGATCAGCGCTAAGCCTGTCGGCAGTAAAGTCGAAGATATGGGCAAAGAAAGGTGCAGTATTAGCGTCCCCCTCAATACCAAAATTAGCCCGGTACGATGGCCTGATCTGGCTGTGCCCGAAGCGATATGCCGCTACAGAAAATTCTACAGGGATATAAGGACTGTTATTCCAGCCGTAAAACTTTCTTCCATTTTTCACAACATCTTCTACCACATCTTCACCGCATATTTGGGGCATAAACTCGTGTAACAAGATCCATTGATAATGCCAGCGAACCATTTCCTGTGCCTCTCTAAAAATTTCAGATCCTGATTTTGTTGGATACTTATTTTTTAAGGCATCTACCACCACGTTATGAAACCGAAGAAATAAAACATGCAGTTGCGACAAGATCAGGTTTTCATCGTTACGGGGATCACCAATCAGCGCACAGTTTTGTGTGTTGCGAGGTAGGTCATACTTATAAATACCATCTCTACCCCTAACGTTTAGTGGCTCTAACAGGAACTTTATACCCTTTCCATCCGAAGCATCATAAAGATGAGGCGAAGCTCCGGGACCACTGCCATATAAGTTATCTAGTCCTAAGGTTGGTGTTCGAAAATTTTCTACAAACTCGGGGTCAACCTGCCGCTCAAGACTCGACGTAGGATCGAAAGTAACATCATGATCGATGAATTGGCCAAGGAAAGTCATGCCAGCGGACATGACGGGAGAATTGGCGTTGGTTTTTTGCAGATCACCTTCTGTAATAAGGTCTTTTGGAGACTTAGATATATCGTCTTTAGCGTCCATTATTCCACCTTTTTTGCCAATGTCTTTTAGTGCTTCACGCACTTTTAAACTGTCCTGGGCAAATGCTGGAAGGCTGGGAAATATGCGTCCGAATTTACCCTTATCGTAAAACCGGGATGTAAACGGTACGATGTCCTGGTAGAGCGCGCCGTGTCTGGTCATATTAATATTAGGTTTAGCCTAACAAAGTAGAGGTAAACTATGACTAAAGCAATACCCCAGACTAATAAGGACAATGCTTCTTGTCTTTAAAGCAGAACGCAGAAAGGAAAATACATCACACCGAGCTTCGCAATGTGCTTGTGCGCCTTGCAAGCATCACCTTTTCAGCAACCATACAAACCATTTAAAAGTATTCTGCTTTCACCAAACGATAACAAGGGGACATAAAACTAATGATAGCCGAAAACCTTCGTACTTATAATTACCAGTTATTCTCCTGGTCTTTGTTAGTTCTTTCTAAAGGCTGAGGAGGGATGTTTCTCCAGTTTTTATCAAACCGCACAAAGAAGGCTAGCCACCCTGTTCGTGATACCCTCATAAGATAAGGCTGTGCAACAATTAACAAGATCGCGTTTAATGTTAGCCAATAGAATATGCGGTTGTCGTATAAGTTAAAACCTATTAATACCCACCATGCTACAAATGTGGCTACACAAAGGGCGATAGACAAAGCGTAACTAACATAACTAGAACCAAAGTAAAACCCGACTTCAATATCAAGGGGTTGTTTACATACAGGGCATTCCTTATTCATCTTCATTGTATGGCTGAGATGCCAGGGGTTCTTGTCTTTAAACATATCACCCCTCCTGCAACGGGGACATTTGCATTTTAATAAATTAAATACGCTTGGATTGCTTTCCGTATTTGACATACTAGTTTTGTTTATTAGGGGTCAGTCAATATTGTATCCATGGTCTTCATTTTTAATAATTCGCTTTCTAAAGACTTCAGGTGTTACACCTACGTACTTTTTAAAGAATTTTGAGAAGTAAGAGTTGTCTATAAAATCTAATTCAATGGCTATTTGAGCAACAGTCAGCTGGGCATTAATTAAGAGCCTTTTTGCTTCCAATATTATCCTGTCTCTTATTAATTCGCCTGCTGATTTACCTGAAGTATGCTTACTTAACGCATTTAAATGATTGGGGGTTACATATAGCATTGCAGCGTAATCCTTAGTTAATTTCTTTTCCTTATAATGCTGGTCTATTAACTTTTGAAAGTTACGAAGCAGTAAGTAATTATAATTGTTCTGTAGGTTTTCTTTATCCTTTTTCGTGTACCTGTTCACTTGTATAAACAGTTGTATTAACCCTGTTCTTGCCATATCATCTTTTAGCTCTTCTTTAGAATTGCCTTCACTGATAATAGTTTCGAGGATTTGAATAATTTTCGGTTGGGCATCTGGCGGAATTGTTATCACCTGCTCGCTGGCTATACCTGAAAAAAAGGTAAACTGGTTAAGGTATCTTGGATTGGCTATTAAGGAGTTTATATACTGTTCAGAAAAATTCACAATAAAACCGTTGGGTTCTTTTGCAAAATCCCAGCTGTGCACCTGGCCTGGAATCATAAAATATATTTGCCCCCTTTCCACTGGGAAATGGATAAAATCTATAGAATGGCTTCCCGTACCTTCTGAGAAGTACAGGAGGTGATAAAATGAATGTTTATGAGGGAAGTGGAGGTCTTTGTGCAGGTCTAAATAATGACTGAAGTGATCTGCCATAAATTCGCTTGGGGAAAGCGGTGTTTCTGTAAGGCTACAGATACTATAGGTTGGAAGAACTTGCTTTGACATTACCCTTATTTATGATGCAAAGGTACAATTGGGGTACCACGGTTAAGGGTAGTATTTAAAGGTTTTGTGGCACTTTTTACTTATTAAATAGGTTTTAGCATTCTCTTTGTAAAAGGGTGGCCTTAAAGCTTTTCGTTGTAAGTGAGGAGACAAACAATGCTTGAATTATTACTGTTTAGTTACTTTTTAGAACTATAACTGCTGATTACTAACTTGTTCACTTCCTGCTTTTTTGCAACAACTCTTTTAAGCTCCCTTAACTACAACTCCATTTCGCAGGAATGGCTTTTCAGTTAACGTAACACTTGTTTGAAACTATGGCTTTACAGCCACGAGCACTCCCCTTGCATCTTCGCTGTGCAGTTGCTTAAGATTTAAACCATCCAAAACGAGCACTCCTTGTATAGAAGAAAATTTTGCAGGATCCTGCTTCCACGACCAAACCAATTGGCCGGAAGGATTGTACTCCAGCACTTGCGTGCCGCTACTTCCTAACTTAGGACCGTGGCCTTGCCAGTTAGCAACAACATAGTTACCGTTAGCTAATATTTGAAAACCTGCATAAAAACTGGGATTTACATCGGCAGGACCGGTAATAGTAGAAACCAGTTTACCACTGGCATCAAACACCTGGAAGTTGGCAGTGTAACCGCCACTTACTAATGTGTGGCCGTTAGCCAGGCGCTGTGCTTGCCAGGCATGTGGCTTTTCACGACTGGTTAGTTTAGCCTGCCATAGAATCTTACCTGCTGCATTTCCCTCAAGTACCACATCATCGGCGGTAAGTAAAAAAGTACCTGCCACAGTTTCGCGAACCATGCGCACATAATTATAAGCGGGATAATTAATAAGGCGCTTGATGCTGCCATTCTTATCTACTTCAACCAATACAATACCTTTTTTACCCTGCCAGTTTAAGCCCGTTAACAGTGTATTACCATTTCTTAACCGTCGTGCACCCAGCGTTCCATTAAAAGAGGTAAGTTCGAACACTTTGTGGCCTGTTGTAATGTTGCGTTCTTCGTACCCGGTACCTGTACCGATAAGAACTAGCCCTTGCCCCACCAATTGTAAGTCGCGGCCTGCTGGTACTGGTACATACCAATTATTTTTGGGATTAGTAAGGTCAACATAAGTAAGTTGAGAAAGACCTTCATCTCTTAGAATCATTTTTCGCGATGCCCCATCAGGCATTGTGTGGCCAGGGTTTGGTGTTGCACAATTGCTAAAAAGCATGGATACCAGCCCGGTAAGGATGAGGAGCAAAAAGAACTGCTTAAAGCTTTTAAGTACATATGCAGTTGTGTTGTTCATTGTTTTGCTATTTAGATTATCGCTTGCTTTTGTTGTTGCTATTTGATCGATCGAATTAAGTAAACATAGGAAAAAAGAGGAATAAAGTTCTTTAAGAAATACTTTTTATGCGTCTTCATCGTTCACTTATTTTAGCAGAAGTAGAAAATGGGCAAAAGTAGCACACTTTAACAAAGTCAAATTTGACTCGGGAACGTTTGCTAGCCTTGTTGCGGTAGTTTTGTCAGTAAAACTTTACAGCTCAGAAATATAATTAAAAACAACTCATGAAAAAAGTTCTATTCCCAGCATGCGTTATTGCAGTAATAACTTTTAGCGCATGTGGTGGTACCACTCAAAGGGATACCGCTAATTCTGCGGTTCAACCTATGACGTTTCCTAACACGCCGGCTGCAAACTCAACCAAAAATATTTTTTTGGATACTACTAAGGGTGGTGTTTCTACAAATAGTCAAACTACTTTACCGGCAGTTCCGGTTGGACCAAAGGCAGGAACAAGTACTGCAGCCATTAACCCGGCACACGGACAACCTAACCATAGGTGTGATATTGCTGTAGGCGCGCCTTTAAATTCACCATCTCAACAGCAAACAGCACCAGCTACGCAAACAGTACCTGTGCAACCTAGCCTTCCTACTAATACAGGTGGAACAGTTAAACTAAATCCTGCACATGGTGAGCCAGGGCATGATTGTGCTAAGCCTGTTGGGCAACCTTTGAAAAGCTAGATGATATTTATTGCTGTTTTATATAAATAAAGGATTTTGCCTTTGCGGTAGCCTTTTTTATTTTGCACCACCTTGCATACTAGTGAGACGTGCTGAAGGGACTACAGAAAGTACAGAGTGCGACGCAATGAAAGCTTAATAGAAAATACCTGCCGGGTTCATAATCTTTCCTTGTATTTAAGCAGAACCTATAATACAAAAAAGAGCTGCAAAAGCAGCTCTTTTTTGTATCTAAACTTTATAAAATGCAAGAACTAAATTGCGTGCATTTCACCATCTTCTTCTACTACTAATTCAACTTCGGCTGACTTTACTGTCTTAACAATTCGTGCAGCTACCTTATACGGATCTGCAGCACTGTTAGGACGACGATCTTCTAACCATCCTTTCCATCCTCTTTCAACAGTAACTATAGGAATTCTTATTGAAGCACCTCTATCTGATACGCCATATTTAAATTCGTGGATTGCGGCAGTTTCGTGTTTACCGGTTAAACGTAGGTGGTTATCTGCTCCATAAACTTCTATATGTTCTTGTACCACAGGGCGGAAGGCTTCGCATACTTTTTCGTATACTTCCCTGCTTCCACAGTTGCGTAACAGGTCGTTGGAAAAATTAGCGTGCATGCCGCTACCATTCCAATCGAGGGTTCCAAGCGGTTTGCAGTGCCAGTTGATGGATACACCGTGCTTCTCGCCTATTCTTTCTAAAAGATAACGGGCTATCCAAACCTGGTCGCCAGCTTCTTTTGCACCTTTAGCAAAAATCTGGAACTCCCACTGACCTGCAGCTACCTCGGCATTAATACCTTCCACGTTTAAACCAGCGTCTAAACAGGCGTCTAAATGTTCTTCTACTATTGCACGACCATAGGCGTTGTTTGTACCTACTGAACAGTAATAAGGACCTTGGGGACGGGGGAAGCCGCCTTCAGGAAAGCCAAGTGGTTTATCGGTTAGGGGATTCCAAAGGAAATATTCCTGCTCAAAACCAAACCAAAAATCGTTGTCATCGTCGTCGATCAAAGCTCTTCCATTACTTACGTGGGGACTTCCGTCAGGGCTTAAAACTTCGCACATTACAAGGAAACCGTCTTTGCGCTGAGGATCTTTAACAATAAAAACCGGCTGTAATAAACAGTCAGAGGAACCTCCTGGGGCTTGTTCAGTAGATGAACCGTCAAAACACCAAATAGGGCAATCTTCTAATTTCCCCGAGAAGTTTCTTTCAATTTTTGTTTTACTGCGAAGGCTTTGAACTGGTTGATAACCATCGAGCCATACATACTCTAATTTGGCAATTGACATATCAAAATAGTTTTTTTTATTAATTAAATAAGTTTTACTAGAGTATTGTTGGGCCTTGTATCTTTTGCTTTTTTATGCCAATAAAAAAAGGTATCTCGATCGTGCTTAGAGGCTTGGAAAACTCTAAACGCGGCAAGCAATACCTTATAAAGATGGCGTCGTTAAGTAGCACTAAAATAAACAAAACTGCTCAAATGGAAATTGAATGTATAAAAAAAGTTGCCTTTTTATTTAATAATTCTAATTTATCTAGCCTCTTATTGTTTTTTATGCTTTACAGGTAGCAGATACCTTTAAAAAAGGAATGTTTTTGAAATTTTTCTAAACATATAATATTTGTTGATTTGTTGATTAAAAGAAAGTAAAAAAAAATCGAGAATGGACGTTTACACCGTGTTCCTTTCTTTGTTCCCTTATTTTAGCTATTGTAACTTCAACAGTTGCTTTTCATGCTTGGTTCATCGTTAGCTCTTATAATTGTGGAAAGAAGTTTTAGCAGGCAAGGCATTAGGATAGAATGCCCCTGGCCCAGTAGTAGACAAGCTTAAAACGAAATAGCCCTTATTTGGCGAGATTTTTCTATTCGTGGGCAAGTAGAAGAAGAAGAAGTATGCGCTAGTGAGCGCTTTTCATGGATGGAGCTACATTTATTATCGTAAGTATAAAAACTAGGAACTCATCAATTAGACATCACAGATTTCAATGGCTCGTTTTAAGGATGCTATTTTATCGTTGTTTGCTGGCACAAATTCACCGTCAGATATAGAATTACGTTTTCACGCGAAAAGGAAGCGAAAGTATTATAGGCAGTACCTCAAAAGACAGCAGTGGCGAAGTTGTGGCCCTTGAGGGGAATTACGCTATTAGCCAGCCTTACCAGCGTCGTGAGCTATGTAACCTTTAAAACCAGTGTCTTTTATTGCCTGCATGATAGCCGGGTAATTTAATTCCTGGTTATCATCAATTTCATTTCGGCCGGGAACTCCTGCTGTGTGATAATGAGCTATATATTGATGGTTCGATTTTATGGTATTAATGATGTCTCCTTCATTGATCTGCATGTGGTAGATATCGTACAGTAGTTTAAAATTTTGTGAACCCGCTAGTTTAACTAGCTCAACGCCCCACCATGTTTTGTCGCATTGATAGTCGATGTGATCGACTTTGCTGTTAAGTAGTTCCATTACTAAAGTAACTTTATATTTTTCTGCCAGTGGCAGCACCTCTTGCAAACCTTCTGCAGCATTCTTTAAGCCGGTCTCATCGTCTAAACCGTTACGATTACCGCTAAAACAAATCAGGTTCTTATAACCTGCTTTTACTACCAAAGGGATCATCTCGTTGTAGTTCTTGATAAGGGTTTTATGATGGTGGCGGGTATTCCATCCCTGCTCAAGACTTATCTCTGCACTATTGCACATAGAAGAATCAAGCCTGTATTTCTGAAGTATCGGCCAATGTTTAGGACCAACCAAATCAATTGCTTTTATCCCGAAGTCTTTTGCAAGGGAACATAAATCATCGAACGAAAGAAAGCTGTAACACCATTGGCATACTGAGTGATTTATATTTCCCTTTAGTTTCATAGACTTGTTTTACCAGCTGCCAAAACTATAACAGAAGTGTAATACTTTTTCTACCCTCTTAGTAGCCTACTGCACTCCTAACTACAATAGTACAAGTGAGTGACACAACGATGCTAAATAGTAGTACTTGCGTTATGGTCAATAAGAATCTTACTACACAAAGGGTCATTTTGTAGGTAGTAAAAATAACAAATGGGTTGTTTTATTCACTGATCGGCATGCATTTTACTGCCTAATGATTTTCGTACCTATGTTACCTTTTTATATAGGTTTCCTGCCGCTGCTGGTCATAATCACGCGAAAGCCTGGTATCTAAGTGAGATGCTGCTAGCTTTTAATGGGCGAATACAAACATCATTGGAAACTACACCATCTTTTGCGCAGGCCGGTTATTGAAATCATTCATGCCTCTCTTCGACAAAAAAGTATTAAGATTGTTACTTTTCGACAGGTGCATATTTAAGAAGTTGTCCTACCATTTTATCTGCAGTAGAAGCATAATCTTCTTCATACTTCTTCCACAGCTCTTCACGTGTTGTTTTGGCTCCTTTTGCCTGTCCTTCATACATAACTGAGAGGGTGGCATAAGGAGGAAGAATTATTCCTATGGCATTAAAAAAATTTGCTACATCGGCAATAATATGTTGGGCTCCATCGCTGTCGCCAGTAATAACAATACCCCCAACCTTATTCTCAAGTCTTGAAGGTTTTCCTTCAAGAATTTCGTCGTGTATATTATCAAGGCGTTCAATTACACGCTGCATTTCGGATGACATATTGCTCCACCAGATAGGTGTGGCAAATATTACTAGTTCTGCTTCTTCTATTTTAGTGAGTATAGCTGGCCATTCATCGCCTGGCCCCATGTTATTGTAGGTGCCAGCCATTATTTTTTGCTGTACCAGTTTTATTATTTCGGTTTCCACGTTTTTCTTTTTTAACCGCTCGGCTAAAAATTCTGACAATACCTGTGTATTTGATAATTCTTCCTTTTTTAATGTGGCTAGCAGTATAATCGCTTTCATTTTACTGAGCTTTTAAATTATTAGTAAGATTGGGAGACAATGTTGCAAATGAGATACTGACAAAAGAATCGTCGCAACTATGACGCCATAAAATGCTGTAGCCCGTAACCAAGTATAAATGCACTTATAACGTTGGCTAATATGGGAAGTAGTAAGGAGGACAAGGCAACGAAAAAAATTAACGGAAGCAGAATAAAGACTTCTTATGAAAGAGACTTGCAGTATTTAACAGTTAAGTGAGAAGGATATGTAATTGTAACGCCTTCTTTTAATAAACTATGGTGTGAGTGTGGGCATGAGAAATTATAATTGATTATTTTAGACCTTAATATTACAGAAATGGAAAAAGTTTATTTGAGCGATGCCGGTCCTAAAGTTTCCCCGGCTATTTACGGTTTCTACCGGTGGAATGATATAGTTGGCGATGGAATAGAAAGAATGGAAAGAATAGTAAACCTGTGCCTTGAATTGGGTATAAATACTTTCGACCATGCTGACTCATACGGATCATACCAATGCGAGGAGCTGTTTGGACAAGTGATTAAACAGAAGACGTTTAAAAGAGAAGACATTGTATTGTTTACAAAATGCGGGTTAAGAGTTCCTAACGCAAACCAACCGGATGTAAGGGTTAAACATTACGACACATCAAGAGAGCATATCCTAAAAAGTGTAGACAATTCTCTGAGGAATTTAAAGACCGATTATATTGATATTTTTCTTTTAGATCATCTTGATCCTATATCGAACCTTGAGGAGACTGCCTACACGCTGGAGCAATTAAGAGAAACAGGCAAAGTAAAAAACATAGGTGTAGCTAATGTTTCTGTTTTTCAACACCAGTTGTTGGCTTCTTATTTAAAAATACCAGTAGTAACAAATCACATCGAACTTAACTTACTAAACACTTCTGCGCTTGACAATGGTCAGCTAGACTATATAAAGCAGCGATATATGCGACCGCTTGCTTCTTCTCCTCTTGCTAATGGAAGAATAGCTATAGGTCAAGATGAACAAGCTACACGGGTGAGAAGTAAACTAGAAGAAATAAGTGCAAATCATAAAGCTGATATAGAATCAGTAGCGGTAGCGTGGTTGGTCAAACTAGGCGCATTACCGCTAATAGGTACAACGGATGAACAACGAATAAAAAACATCGCCAACTCTTTTAATATAAGCTTGGATCACCAGGAGTGGTATGAACTCTATACTGCTTCTAAAGGTGAGTTGGAATTAGAGGGATCTTTTTTTGACGACCGCGGATAAAAGAATCTTGATTAACTAAGAGGCCAAACAGGCGATGGCAAAAACTGTTGTGGCTTACAGTGGAAATAACTAAATCTACAATGCAGTTTAGTTGTTTCTACTTCTTTATTATATAACCATTTCAGGAATTTCTCCATCAACAACCAACTTACCTTCTGTGGCTTGTTGAATCTCTTCAACGGTCACACCGGGTGCTCTTTCTAACAACCTAAATCCTCCTCCAGGTAATACATCTAATACAGCTAATTCAGTTACTATCTTCTTTACACACGCCTTACCCGTTAATGGCAACGAGCACTGTTTTAGCAGCTTCGATTTGCCTTCTTTATTTACATGTTGCATGGCGACAATAATGTTGTCTGCTGAGGCAACGAGATCCATAGCACCACCCATACCTTTTACCATCTTGCCGGGAATCTTCCAGTTCGCTATATCTCCGTTTTCGGAAACTTCCATAGCACCAAGAATGGTTAGGTCAACATGACCACCACGGATCATGGCAAAGCTGTCTGCAGAACTAAAAAGTGAGGAACCCTGACTCATAGTTACCGTTTGCTTACCTGCATTAATCAGGTCAGCATCTACCTCTTCTTCCTTTGGAAAAGGACCTATACCTAGCAAACCGTTCTCTGATTGCAACACCACATTTACGCCTTCAGGAATGTAATTGGCAACAAGAGTAGGTATGCCTATACCAAGATTTACATAGTATCCATCTTTAAGTTCTCTTGCAATACGTTTTGCTATCTCGTGTTTGTCTAACATTGCTTCAATTATTTACTTACGGTACGTTGCTCTATTCTCTTTTCGTAGTTACTACCCCGGAATATCCTCTGTACGTAAATACCAGGCGTATGAACATCATTGGGATCGAAAGTACCGGCGGGAACCAACTCCTCCACTTCAGCAATAGTTACCTTACCTGCAGTAGCCATCGTTGGATTAAAGTTGCGGGCAGTGCCTTTGTAAATAAGGTTACCGGCAGTATCTCCTTTCCAGGCTTTCACGATCGAAAAGTCGGCTTTTAGCCAGCTTTCCATCAGGTATTGTTTTCCGTAAAATTCTCTTACTTCTTTACCACTTTCTATTTCGGTGCCTACACCTGCGGGTGTAAAGAAAGCGGGGATCCCTGCTCCACCTGCGCGTATTCGTTCTGCCAAAGTTCCTTGCGGAATAAGTTCCACTTCCAATTCACCCGACAACAATTGGCGCTCAAACTCGGCGTTCTCTCCCACGTATGACGAGATCATTTTTTTAACTTGCTTGGTTTTAAGCATTAAGCCAATACCAAAATCGTCTACACCTGCATTGTTAGAAATACAGGTAAGGTCTTTTACCGCTTTTTTCAATAAAGCCTGGATACAATTTTCAGGAATACCACACAGGCCGAAGCCGCCTAACATTAATACAGAACCATCGCCAATATCAGCAATTGCTACATCAGCATTTTCAACTACTTTGTTTATCATAAGAGATAATCGGTTTCATATAATCTTGCAAGCTCAAAAATAAGCGGTAAGCGTTCAACAGGAAAAACTGATTTTGCTTATTGCCAAGATCTTCGCCTACAGCTTGCACAGCACCTTCAAAAAATAGCCCTTAAGCCTTACTATGCCAATAGGGCTAGATAGGCCTTTCTTCCTGTTTTTTATTTCGTTTACGTGGTGTGAAAGGATGCTATGAAAACGGATGGTACA
The DNA here is from genome assembly GCA_028288505.1 of Segetibacter sp. GTDB lineage: Bacteria > Bacteroidota > Bacteroidia > Chitinophagales > Chitinophagaceae > Segetibacter. The sequence goes on from JAQBNN010000016.1 coordinate 19,583, forward strand.
AGTGAGTGACACAACTAGAGTTATATGGAAGACCTACTGCTGGCAACAAAGAAATACTCAACCTTTTATGCCTTACCTAAAAGAAGCCTAAGTTAGTTATTTAGATACCAACACAGGTTTTTTATAGCGTCATCCTTGCGTCGCAATCCTTTCATCGCCATATCAATTGGCATCTTTTATTACCGCCTATTTAAGAGTTAAAATATTGAAACAGCGAGAAAATGATCCTGACGCTACATTTTACAAAGGTCTTTTTAAAGCTTTTTGTATAGCAATTTTTTTAAGCTTTCTATAAAAACCTGTTCACTTTTATTTTCGCCCCTAAAGGCCAGCGAAACATCTACTGCTGTTTGCAAAATATTTTCTCTCATTGCAGTGTCTACCCCTTGCCAGTTTTTACGGAAGTATATGGCAAACGCCTCATACGCTTCATCAGCAAAAATCTGCTTTGCTTCCAACCAGTCAAATACAGAAATAATTTGGAAAGCAGCAGGTGAACCAAACTCATCAAGACTTTCATCAGCCGGTAGCCACCTTTCCTTTATTGTTTGTTTAAGTTTTTTTATCTCTGCACTTTCAATTGTTCCGTCTGCTATTGCTATTGCATAAAAAAGATACCCTAGTCTTGTATATAGCTCTTTCGGGATTGTATCTGCTTGTATCATGGTAATTTTTAGTTTTTTTCGCTTCTAAATATGGAGAACTTTAAAACAAATTATTTAATTGTTAAATGCAATAACACAGTTCTTACCGTTGATGCTTACAGAAAATCGCTGCTTTCTTCTTAAACCCCTTGCAGGCAACTTAATTAAACGAGTTTCAGCATTCTCTTTAATATTTATTGATGCATTTGCTCACGAATGCTCAAACAGCAAGCCATCAGCAGTAAATAGGTGTATGTATATAGTCACCTCAGTAAGCAGAACGCTTTTCAGGGATGGATAAATGTGGTGGTTTGCAAACCATATATTTTATAATATTTAAAGTACAATAGATATTAGAGCTTTAACGGTGCAATAAAAAAACATCAAGCCTTTTTATTTAGCGGTTACAACCATCACCGGAATTTTTGAATGAAAAGCCATTTCTTTCGTTACCCTTTTTTAAGTATTCTATTCCAAAATGTTTTCGGGTAAGTTATCATTGCAATAATATCAATCCCGTTTTTATCATTATAGTTTTCTACAGTGCTCTCAAAATTCTCACCTTCCAGTAATTCACCTTTAAAATGAAACTTCAGGATAGGTTTTCTTTAAAAAGGCTATATAATGATTTAATTCTGCATTGTTGTACACATAATCATATGCTCTAGCAAAATCTGTATCCACAAAAACTGCAACATGTAAGGTTGATGAAAAAAGCTTAGCCACATCTACAATAGGGCTCAGCAATTCTTTGTTCTCTTCAAAATGGTTGGTGGCAAACAAAATAGCATCTGGCGCAAACTTTCCACTTTCACCCGGTAATGTTTTTGCAATTCCACTTTCAGTAATATCCCATTCCCTTAGAGGCGACACTACCATTTAAGACACTTTGGTTTTCCCCAGAATATTGGAGGTTGTGCTTCCCAAAATTCTTTCGGTTAGTTCAGTCTCCCCTCGAGTGCCTATTATAATAAAGTCTGTTCCATTTTCATCAGCAGCCTCTAGCATACTATCAGTTACGCTGCCGTTATAAATTTTTGTAGTAACACTAACCTTTTCTGTCCCTTCTATACTATTTTTCAATAGCGTAAGTCTTTCATCTGCCCTGCCCATTAAAGCTTTATTGTGTTCTTTTTTAATGGCTAAATGGTCTTTAAGAGTAGTGTCAATAAAATGGCAATTATGTACCAATAAGATTTCTGCGTTTGCCTGCTTGGCTATAAGTACAGCAAATTCAGGGCTTTATTAGCATTAGAAGAAAAGTTAGTAGGTACCAATATTTTTTTCATAAAGCAGGATTTAATAAAGTGTAAGCTAGGTCAATTAATTATTTTACTTGATGACGTTAATCATAATAATAACTAATGACTACCCGGTTTTATTAATATGATAATTGGGTATGCGAGTTAAAAGACAGAATTAACCACAACCTGTAAGGAAGAACGAATACAATAAGGCCTTAAAGAGGCACCCGGCAACAGGGTAATTATCACATACAGAAGACCCACTTCTGCCCGCAAACCTGTTTTTAATGAAGTTCTAGAATTTTTTTAATCCTTTCCTCCATATGCTAAACTTGATTACAATCATGTTTAACTATCTCTGCTGTCATAAAAAAGAGATAAGCAAAACCTTAGTTTTGAATAAATTTTATTATTCAAATTTTAATTATTTAACTGTTCTTCTTATGTCTTCCCTACAGATGTTTGCCGCCTGCATCATTTCAAACGTAGCTGCGCTCATCTTCTTCCTAATGGCCCCTCTATTCAAATGGGCTTAGGCGTATCATATTTACAGGTGCAGGCCTTTTAACCTGGCTAGTTGTTTACACGTGTGCCTGTGAATATTTAGGCTATAGTAAGTATCTGTTGGTTTATATCGTAATGTAATAGTTGGGCCATTTCATGTAAACATAGTACCTATTGTATCTTTTATTGCTATTTGCCAGGTTGTTTTTGGTATGGGGTTGTTTATATAAGGATCTCTTTTTAAAGATTTGCTGTATAGCAATAAAAATCTTTCTTGTAACTATTTCGCCCCCGGTATTTTTTAAGCTTTACCCGGTGGTTAACATGGGCCATTTGTTTGTCTGCGATTTAAATATCCTTATAAGAGGAACATCTTTAATACTAAATCGTCTTTTTAAAAAACCCGTGTAGGTCATTTTTATTGGGTTAATAAAGTAATGCTTGCTGCGATTCTTCGAAACTATCCTATTTTGAAGGAACCCTTAACTATATACATATTCATTTAAATAAATATAATCATGGTTACAACAACTAACAGTTTGCTTGCTGGCAAGCCGCAAGCACTTGAATTAGAACAGATATTAAAGCCGGGCATCACAAGGGCTTCTATGCGAGGTCTTGTATATGGAGGGCCCGGGGTTATAGAATTAAAGGATATCCCTATCCCTGAAATTCTTAAACCAACTGATGCGGTGGTTAAAATTTTAAAGACCACTATTTGCGGTACTGATCTGGGTATTCTGCACGGTAAAACACCTTCAGTATTACCTGGCACCACTCTGGGACATGAGGGAGTTGGCGTTGTAGATGAAGTGGGCAGTGCAATTACGAAGTTTAAAAAAGGAGATCATGTAATTATCTCCTGTATTACCTCGTGTGGTACTTGCGAATATTGCAAGAAGCAAATGTACTCTCACTGTGAACATGGCGGTTGGATACTTGGCAATACAATTAATGGCACCCAGGCAGAGTATGCACGTATTCCTCATGCAGACAATAGTCTTTATGCAATACCTGCTGGAGCAGATGAAGAGGCCCTTGTGATGTTGAGTGACATCCTCCCAACAGGTCACGAAATAGGAGTAATAAACGGATGCGTAAAGCCAGGAGATACCATTGCTATAGTTGGTGCAGGACCCGTTGGTATGTCTGCATTACTTACTGCACAATTCTATTCTCCTGCTAAAATTTATATGATCGATGTAGACCAGAACCGCCTTGATTTGGCAAGAAAATTTGGAGCAACGCACACTATAAATTCAAGTGAAGAAGATGCGGTAAGAAGGATCATCTTCGAAACAAAAGATGGTGTTGATGTAGCCATTGAAGCAGTAGGCATTCCTGACACTTTTGATATTTGCCAAAACATTGTTCGTCCTGGTGGGCACCTTGCAAACATCGGTGTTCATGGTAAACCAATCAATTTACAAATCCAAAATTTATGGATTCGTAACATCACCATTACTATGGGTTTGGTAAATACTAACACAACACCGATGCTGTTAAAAACAGTAGAGTCTGGCAAATTGCAACCTGCTCAACTCATAACACATCGCTTCAAATTGGAAGATATATTAGATGCCTATAAAGTGTTTGGTAATGCTTCAAAGGAGAATGCAATGAAAGTTATAATTGCACCTTAGCTTTCAAAAGAAACCATCAATACTTTTAATAAAATCCTAGAAAGTGAAATCGATAAAGTATGGTTCTAAAGCCTCACCTTTAAAGTGGGGTTTTTGTTCTTTAGTATGGTAAGTAGGTACCTGTTAAGTCTACCTCACCAGCACCTAAAGTGCGAAAACGGCCTACACTATTTATCCAGCCTGTTAGTTACCATTTACACCTCACTAACATTTAGATAGAACTCTCATCCTTTACCTAAAACATCTTTATACGGCCTTAGTAAAAATTAATGAACTACAAATAATTTTGAATACGAGTGCCCTTCTTAAGAGTATAATAATGATAAGAAAGTGTTCAATCAGGTACATTCGCGCTAACCTCAAAAAAATATAATTGGTTATACCAGCGTTTTGAAGAAGCCTATCGTTCGTAATTTTATTGCTTTTTCATAATCACTTCTGTTCCATTACCTAATGTGTTCTTAATACCCCATAATGCTGCAACAATTTCAGAAAGGATGGCGTTCAGTTGTATCAGCCTAGGTAAAGTTAAAAACAGGAGGTTCGGTATTTGATACTCAAAATCAACCCGTAAGTGTAAGACGTGGTAAAAACAAGTAAGGATTACATTGCTGTAATCCTTACTTAAGAGGTCCCGAGCGGATTCGAACCGCTGTGGAAGCTTTTGCAGAGCTCTGCCTAGCCACTCGGCCACAGGACCCTTTATTTTTCCGGCTGCGAAAATAGGGCAAAACCTTTTAAATCAAAAATTGAAATCTTAAAAAAGCGCTCTTCTCCCCTATTTTTGCCAAACGCTTAAAAATATCAACATGCTTAAAATTGCCGAAAGCGAGCTAATTCTTAACTCCAGAGGTGCCATTTACCACCTTGATGTAAGACCCGACGAACTGGCCAATACTATAATTACCGTGGGCGATCCTGACAGGGTTAAGGAGGTGTCAAAACACTTTGATACGGTGGAGGTAAAAAGAAACCACAGGGAATTTGTAACACATACAGGCGTTTTAGGCAACAAACGAATTTCAGTTGTTTCCACCGGTATTGGGCCCGACAATATTGATATTGTATTAAACGAGTTGGACGCTCTTGTTAATATCGATTTTGAAACCCGCACTATTAAACCAGAGCTTACTCACCTTAATATTATTCGCCTCGGCACCTCTGGCGCTTTGCAGGAAGATATCCCCGTTGATAGTTTTGTGGTTAGCACCCACGGTCTTGGTATCGACAATTTGCTAAATTATTATCGCAACGAAAACAACGAAGAAGAAAAGCAGATTGTACAACAATTTGTTGCGCATACTCAAATTGGAACAAACTTTTCGCAGCCATACATTTCTACAGCCGGTAGCTCCATTTTAAAACATTTTGTTGATGGCTTTCACCACGGCATCACGGTTACATGCCCCGGTTTTTATGGCCCCCAGGGAAGGGTGCTAAGGTTAGGTCTTGTAAACCCTGAATTGATTGATCGCCTTACTGAATTTACTTTTGGCCAGCACCGCATTACTAATTTCGAAATGGAAACAAGTGCGATTTACGGGTTAGGAAAACTGCTTGGCCACCAATGCTTAAGCATTAGTGCAATTGTTGCCAACCGAATTAAAAAGGAGTTTAGTAAAGATGGCGGCGCTGCAGTAGAAAACATGATTGAAAAATCTTTAGAGATCATAAAAAATATCTAGGCTGAAGGAGGTTTAAGGAATTCTTTTTGTACTAAGCAGTTTGCTACTATTAAGCTTTTCTTGCGTCGCACTCTTGTACTGTTTTTTCTTTATTGAGCACATTGGTTAGCTGTTTGTTTGGTGCCCGCTTCATCAATTGTTTTTAGTTATACTTTTCATTTCAGTTTTCTAATTTTGCTTTTCGTTGTTGCCAATAGATTTTCGGTACAAGTGAGTGACACAACGATGCTGCTATGAAAAGCAAATGCTCGTCTCCAAAACTTTCTCAGTTAAAACAACAGGTTATTAAAAATGAAAATTACTTTCTATAAATATCAGGGAACGGGAAACGACTTTATTATTCTTGATAACCGAAAGAAGGAATATGACAGCCTTACCGGTGAACACGTAGCCTTTTTATGCCATCGCCGCTTTGGCATTGGCGCCGATGGGTTGATGCTTTTAAACTTGAAAGAAGGCTACGATTTCGAAATGATTTATTACAACAGCGATGGTGCAATTGGCAGCATGTGCGGCAATGGCGGAAGGTGTCTTGTAAAGTTTGCAAAAGACTGTGGACTTGAACGGGGATCGTATAAATTTATTGCTACCGACGGCGAACACGAAGCAAGCTTTGACGAAGCCGGTTGGGTGCAGTTGAAAATGAAGGACGTAAACGAGGTTAACAATTATGAAGGTGACCGGGTTTTAGATACCGGTTCGCCACACTACATAAAACTTGTTTCTAATGTAATGGAAATGGACGTTTTTACTGAAGGAAAAAATATACGAAACAATAATACGTTTGTAGAAAAAGGTATTAATGTAAACTTTGTAGAGGCTGGCGAAAAGAAAATTATCGTGCGTACTTACGAAAGAGGTGTTGAAGATGAAACCTACAGCTGCGGAACAGGAGTGACAGCAAGTGCATTAGTTTGTGCACACAACAACCCAGGTTTTAACCACATTGATGTAGCTACCCCGGGTGGTAATCTTGCGGTTGAATTTGACAAGAAAGACAGTGATCATTTTGAAAACATCTGGCTCTGCGGCCCTGCCACGTTTGTTTTTAGCGGAGAAATAGAAGTTAAGTAGTTGCAAAACTACTTTGCCTACATACTTTAATCCGGTTCTTACAGTTATCTTAACGCACTATAACCTAACACAGGGAATTTCTACATGATCCAATACTTTAAAAATATAGACAACCGCACTGTAGAGATCAACCATATCGAAAATGGAAGTTGGGTAAACCTTGTGCCTCCTTTTAAAGAAGAAGAATTTGTCGAGTTATCTGAAGGCCTTGATATTCCTATAGAATTCCTGCGCGACTCTCTTGATATTGATGAACGCCCCAGGTTCGAGTTAGAAGACAACGTGCGGTTTGTAGTTATAAAAACACCTACTGAAAATAATTCTTTCAACGACAGTGATGCATTTTTTATAACGATACCAATTTGCATTATTCTTACGCACAACCAAATTGTTACGGTAAACTCTTTCGATAATGGTGCTATTAAAAAATTCTTAAGCACTTTCCAAAAACGCCATCCTGACAAAAGGAATATGATGGTGCTGAAAGTATTTGAAAAGATCGTGCAGAACTTTTTAGAATACCTTAAAGAGATCAACCAGAAACGAAATGCGTTTGAACAAAAATTATATGATAGCAACCGTAACGAAGAGTTATTGAACCTGATGCGTATTCAAAAAAGCCTCGTGTATTTCGTAACGGCTCTTCGCAGCAACGAGATGTTGATGATGAAGTTAGAACGCACCAACTTCCTTCAATTAAACGACGATGAAAGAGAGTTCTTACGCGACCTTATAGTTGATACAAGCCAGGCCCTTGAGATGGCAAATATTTACACCAACATCTTAAGCAGCACCATGGATGCTTTTGCAAGCATCATCAACAACAACCTTAACAATGTAATGAAGCGCTTAACTTCAATTACTATCATTCTTACGCTCCCTATTTTGGTTACAAGCATCTATGGTATGAACGTAGATATTCCCTACCAGCACTCGAAGCATGCATTTTATATACCCGTTGTTTTGTCTATCAGTATTTCGGTTATTATTGGCTGGTTTTTTTTGAAAAAGAAATTATTCTAACCTATGGCCGAGAATGCAATTACTCCAACGCACTTCAACATTCGTGTGTACGGTATTTTGATGGACAGTTATAAAAGAGTGTTGCTGGCTGACGAGTTTATCAGGGGAATGTATGTTACAAAATTTCCCGGTGGTGGGCTTGAATTTGGCGAAGGTACACGCGCCTGTTTAAAACGCGAGTTCATGGAAGAAACCGGACTTGAGGTAACAATTGGCGAGCATCTTTATACAACCGATTATTACCAGCAATCTGCCTTTAAACCCAACGACCAAATAATAAGTATTTACTACCTCGTAACTACCGCAGAGCCAATTAATCTTGCCACAAAAACCACTCTTTTCAATTTTGAACCTCACCAGCTTGCTGACCCTAAAGGTGAAAGCGAAGTATTTAGGTGGGTAGCTTTTAATGACTTAAACGAAAATTGCGTTACGCTCCCTATCGATAAGATTGTTGTCACTCTTACTAAAGAAAAATACAAGTAACAACTCCATTACACGCTAATATTACTAATGTTATTTCTGCACTTATCACCCGTACTACTATTAAACATTCTTGCGTCGCACACTTGTACTTTCTAAGCATTGTTCACCAATACAAATAACAGCTTCCGACATACTGTACATAAAAATTAAAAAGCACTTTTAAGACTTAAATAGTCACAACTAAAAGTTATAACCAAAGCAATTATGGTAGTTGCGGCTCTAATTAAATGACATTAAGATTAATTAAGCCTGCTCCATTTTTTATTAATTGTAGTTTACAAAAGTTAGACTGTTTGTTTAGCGATAATAAATTTTTTATGCCATTAATAAAAAATATCCTTCTGGCAGATGATGACCAGGATGATGTAGAACTGTTTGAACATGCTGTAAGTGAATTTTGTGATACGATCAACCTTATTGTAGCTGCTAATGGAGTAGAACTGCTTCGTTTGTTAAGTGTGAAACCTAAACCTGATGTTATTTTCCTCGACTTGAATATGCCGCGTAAAACAGGGAAAGAATGCCTGGTTGAAATCAGGAATAATCCGGAATACAATCAAGTTCCTATCATCATACTTTCAACATCAAGCCAACAAAGCGAAATTGATTTTTGCCTTGAAAAAGGCGCGAATCATTACATTATAAAACCTTCATCTTTTACAGGCATTATAAGTATTGTAAAAAGAATTTGCAGCGGAAGCCTCTACAATGATCAGTTTATATTACAGGTGTCAAAAATTGCCACTCCTTTATCCTGATCTCTTTTTCGAACTTAAGAAGTTGCTTCAATTTTGTTGCCCATCTTGTTAGCATGTCTTCCTTAGTTGTCAGGTTATAAACACGTTACGACTTCAATAAAAGAGATGGAATAATATAATGATATTACCAGGATTAATAGCCTACATTACATATGTTCTTCCAGGCTTCCTGTAACTATTCGCGTTATTACTTCCAGCTTGTTACCATACTTCTACTGCTTTTTAGAGAAACAATAATACGAGCACTACTTTTTATACCTTTTTAATAAAATATATGTCCACAATCACCCGAAAAATAGTTCTTGACGCGCTCATTAAACATGAGACGTTAACCATTAATGACCTTAGTAAAAAAGAAAACCTTGGTATTGCACCAAATATAGATCACCTGGGATTTTTAATAGAAGAGTTAATTGAAAGCGGGCATGTAGATATGCTTGATGGGATTACACCGTGCACTTATACCATTACCGATAAGGGAATTAAAGAGGGAGCAAGGGTTGCTGAAGAAGCGAATTTCTAAACCCTGCGTACTGGTCTTAGTATCTACATCCATTCACGATAAAAAAAATGAAATGATGACAAAGAATGAAGATTTTAATATTGACGAGCAAACTATAAGCAAACTTGGTTTACAACTAGCTACTAAGCCAATAAGCGATCAATTAGATAGTAATGCGAGAGTATTCAAATACCCGCATTTACAAGATGTGTTTATAATGGAGAGTGATTTGTATGGCAACAAGATGCCGAAAGACACTTGCTTTCTAGCTTTTAACGGCCATCATGGATTAATAGGAAAGCATTTAAAAGTTGAAACACTCGCAGGGGCAAGTGTTGACGATATAAAGAATATGGTTGAGACTAACACCGAGGGATAACAAAAGAACTCAGTGCCAATTATCGATCTTGAGTTTACCGAAGAAGTAATTCTCTTCAATTTCCTTAATACATCCAGGTTGTAGATCCCCTAACTCAAGGTCTTCAATAGAAGTTCTAATTAATCTAACGCACCTGTGTTTAACTTCGTCAACCATTTTCCTTACCTGGTGAAATTTTCCTTCGGTTAAAGTAATACTTAGCCAACTATATTGCTCATAGTTGTTTAACTGGTGGCTCCGTGTAAATAGGTTTTCAGGTTGCTGAACAATGTCGACTTCGCACGGAGTGGTTGTATAATCTACTCCGCCTCTTATATGGATGCTTACTCCTGTTCTTAGTTTTTGTAAGCTTTCTTCGCTTACAATGTTCTTCACTTGTACGAGGTAAGTTCTCTTATGCGGCTTCTCACCCTGGAACAAAAGTTTGGTCACCTTTTTATTAGTGGTTAATATCAACAGGCCTTCGCTATGGTTATCTAATCTTCCAATTGCATGGGTGCCTTCAGGAAAATTGAAATCGATGTCTTTTAACAAAGCAACCTCATGGGTGCTTACGAATTGCGACACCATGTTGTATGGTTTGTTTAAGATAAAATACCTGTGAGCCAAATTGCAGAATTGTTTATTGAAAGTATTGAGCTGAAAAGTTGAAAAGAGAAATATAGTACAAGAGTGCGACGCAACGGCAGTTTAATAGAAGTACTTAAGCCGGGAACAAAAATGTTTTCTTAATTCCTTCTCATTGCTTCGAACTTCATTTCACGGGAAGTGATGGGACCGAGATAATTTTCGATAAGCCGGTGACCAAGATATATAAGTGGCGTAAGAACAATGGCCATGACGCATTTGTAGAGATAGTTAACTGTACCGATAGCAATTACCTTCATAAAGCCCCAGTCGGCCCCCCAATAAAAAGCGACAAGCTGCACAACGTAGCTATCAATAAACTGGCTAACCATAGTAGAACCAGTGGCACGTAACCACACCTTCTTTTCGCCGGTAATTCTTTTTATGGAATGGAAAGTAATGACGTCAACGATCTGGCCGAATAAAAAGGCAATGAGAGAACCAACGATTATCCAATTACTTTGGCCAAGTACGGCGGTGTAAGACTTATTAAGGTCAGGAACAATTGGGTTGGAGTTGATCCACCAGGAAGGCGGTGTTAAATTGATGGCACCAGTGAAAGCGATGAAAGTATAAGCGATAAGTGCAGCAGTTAAAAACGACAGATATTTTACGCCTCGAATACCGTAATACTCGTTGATTATATCAGTCATGATAAATACAATAGGCCAAAGCAAAACACCTGCAGTTAAACTTAAGGAAAGGCCACTTGTACCAAACAACGAGAAATTAAGAGGGGTAAACCCGAAAGTGGATTCAAAAGAAAATATTTTAACGCCTACCACTTCGGCTATTAATGCATTAGCAATAAAAAAACCACCCAGAGTAACAAATAACTTCGTGGGCTTATCCTTTAATATGTTGTGGATCATGCATTGTTAATTATAAAACGAAATAAACAATTTGAAACAAAAAGATCAGCAGGTTGGTAAGCTTGAGCCAAACGGGCATTTTAACATCCTGTTTCGTAACTAACCTTCCTAGCAGTACACTGTTAACCACCGCATTAAAAATAAGAGATAAGATCCAACCAACAATAATTACGAAACCAGTAACATCAAATGGGATAACATGTGTATGTCTTTTTAATAAGCACACAATAAAAAAAACATTACATATTAATGCTACCCTTGCGAGAAATAAAAGCAGGCGCATAAATAATTTCGTGTAAAATAGTATTATTTTGCCAACTGCTTAAAACTGATACATGAAGAACTTTGATTGGAAGAAATTAGTGCCGCATGCAATTGCTATTGCAATTTTCCTGGTAGTGGCATTATTCTATTGCAAACCTGCCTTAGAGGGTAAAGTATTGCAACAGAGTGATATTATCCAGTGGAAGGGCATGAGCAAAGACATTTACAATTATAAAGACACTCATGGGGAGGCGCCGTTGTGGACCAATGGTATGTTTAGTGGAATGCCGAGCTATATGATTGCAACGAAGGTTAACAATCATGTTCCACACTTTTTTACAAATGCTCTTTCTTTATTCTTAGGTAAGCCTTTCCAGTTCTTTTTTCTTGCATGTGTTTGTTTCTACTTTTTATCGCAGGTTTTGCGAACGAATACATGGGTGGGCGTGATTGGCTCGCTAGCATATGCTTATGCTACCTATAATGTTGTTATTGTTTCTGTAGGCCACGATACCAAGATGTTATCGATTGCGATGATGCCTGGATTACTTGCTTCACTCATACTTATATATGAACGAAAGTATTGGTGGGGGGCAGCCCTAACGTCTTTTTTTGCTGGAGCCATCATTGCCCAAAATCACTACCAGGTAGCCTACTACGGCATGTTAGCAGCTCTTGCAATGACAATAGGTTACGCCGTTAACTGGATTAGAAATAAGCAGTATAAAGAGATGTTTGTTGCAGGAGCAATTGCACTTGCTGCAGGACTTGTAGGTGTGTTTTCTAACGCGGTAGTGATACTGACGAATTATGAATATACTAACGAATCAATACGAGGTGGAACGGCATTAGCAAGCGGCGAAGTTGATGGCAACTTCGGAAAAAACGGCTTGACAAAGAATTACGCTTTTAGCTACAGTATGAACAAAGCTGAGGCATTTGTGCTAATGGTTCCCCGCATTTATGGTGGTAGCAGCAACCATATGGAAGTGCCTGAAACAGAATCTAAAGCAGTACAGGCTTTGCAAAACATGCAACCAGAGGTAGCTCAACAATTACAAAATAACCTGAGCTTTTATTGGGGAGAAGGTCACACATCAGGCCCTCCATATGCTGGTGCTATCATTTGTTTTCTCGCTATACTTGGCTTTGTAATATTGGATAACAAGCACAAGTGGTGGATTCTCGCAACGCTGTTTTTGACTATACTAATGAGTTGGGGCGGTTATTTTGAAAGTTTTAATACCCTTTTATTTAACGTACTCCCGCTGTACAATAAGTTCAGGGCACCAGGGATGATCATAGTGGTACCTACTCTATTAGTTGGAATGATGGCTATACTCAGTTTGCAAAAGATCCTTTTTGGGTTTGAAAATAAAGCAGAGTTGTTTAAGCAATTTAAGAAAGGCTTAATGATAACAGGAGGTGTGTTTGTTCTGCTCTTGTTAGTATACTTCAGCCTTGACTATAGAGGTGAAGGTGACACCGCCTTACTACAACAACTAGAGCAAATTCCGGATGCGCAACAAAAAGCTGCGTATATGGAAGGAGCAAAATCTTTAATAAACGGTTTAGTTGAAGACAGGAAGGGTTTGTTCTTTGGGGATATAATCCGGTCACTTCTATTTATTGCTGTAGCGGCTGCTGCAATCTGGATGAACCAAAGGAAAGTTCTAAAACCTGGTATTGTAATGATGATTGTAGGGGTACTTTCCTTTATTGATGTTATGGCTATTGATAGTAAATACCTGAATGCCGATAATTATAAAGAGCAGGAAGAGTCTGACGCATCATTCAGCCCTACCCCAGCGGACCTCCAGATATTGAAAGACACTTCGTACTATCGTGTATTTAATGTTGCTGGTGGCAATGTAGGATTAGCCTTCAATCACGGAGCCCTCACTTCCTATTTTCATAAATCAATTGGAGGTTATCACCCAGCCAAGCTCAGCCTCTACCAGGATCTGATAGAGAAGCAGCTATACAACTTCCCTAACTGCCAGCCAGTAATAAACATGCTTAATACTAAGTACATTATTTATGGCGATCCTGCTAATCCGCAGGTACAACAAAACCCTGATGCGTTGGGTGCGGCTTGGTTTGTAACTGCTGTTAAGTTCGTAAACAGTCCACAAGAAGAGATGGCAGCGTTAACTAATTTAAATGTGAGGGATACAGCAGTTGCCAATAAATCATTTAGTAACACACTAAAAAGCAGTTTTCCCGCTGACTCTGCTGCAACAATTAACCTTGTAAAGAACGACAATGATCTAATAATTTATTCTGCAAAAACAGCAACTGAGCGTGCTGCTGTTTTTAGCGAGGTGTATTACGATAAGGGCTGGAAGGCTTTTATTGATAGCAAAGAAGTGCCTATCGCCAAAGTAAATTATGTGCTAAGAGGGTTAATGGTTCCGGCTGGTGTACATACAATTGAATTTAAATTTCAACCAGCAAGCCATGCTACAGGTTGGACGATCACAACGATAAGTTCGGTAATAATGATCCTGTTATTTTTCGCTGCTATTTATTTTGAAATAAGAAGAAAAAATAGTGGGTCTGCAATAGATACCCAAAAAATTAAAAAAGCTTAAGTTTGTTTTTAAGATAGAAAACCTGGTAGTTAAAAAACGCTACCAGGTTTTTCTTTAAATAACCTTTTCAATTGAAGCATTTTGCATTTATACGATAACAATTACCACTCATGAGTGTTCCTGCTGTAAGTGTAGTTATGCCGGTATACAATGCTGGTAAATATGTAAAACTGGCAGTAGATAGTATATTATCTCAATCACTTACTGATTTCGAGCTGATACTTGTTAATGATTACTCTACAGATAACAGCGAGGAGATTCTGTCTTCTTATACAGATGAGCGAATCAGGTATTACAAGCAGAAACAAAATAGTGGTGTAGTTGCAACTACTAACAAAGGAATAAGCTTGTCCACGGGCCAATACATATGCATCATGCATGCGGATGACATTGCCTTCCCGGAAAGGTTACGCAAACAAAAGAATTGGCTCGACGTTCATGAACAAACAGCGGTGGTAGGATGCTTCATTTCCTTTATTAATGAAGCGGGAGAAAGCACCGGGGAGTGGAAAGATGATATAGAAACAGTTACAGCTACACAAATAAAAAGCCGGATGGCCTGGCGGAATTGTTTAGCGCACCCTACTGTAATGGCACGCGCAGAAGTATTTAAAAAGTATCCTTATCGATTTAGCCAACAGTCGCAGGAAGATTATGACATATGGCTACAAATGCTTGCTGACAATATGATTATTGAAAAAGTGCCGGAAAAACTTCTTTTATATCGTGTACATGGCGCTTCAATAACAGGTACGATTCTACGAAATGCAAATCCTTTTTTTAAGCAATTCGATTGTAAAAAAAAATTCCTACAATTACGGCTATCGCAGGGGAAGATGGGTTATTATGAGTTGGTGGTAGCAGGTACTTGTATATTTGATGGGTTAATGGGAATAGGCAAAGAAATTAAAAAGATCATACTACAGAAGTAATGTATAAGCTTTATTTAATCAAACGTTTCATTGAAGATATTATCATTTTCCCCTTTGTTTTGTTGGGAAGAATAATAGCTTTTATAAAACCTTTAGATAAAGAATACAGGGTCTATTTTTTCTTTCCGTTCTACCATACAGGTGGTGCTGAAAAAGTACATGCAATGGTTGCCCAGGCAACAGGTAATAGTAGCTGCATTATCTTTTTTACACGCAAATCAAACGACAGGAATTTTCATGATGAGTTTGTAAAAACAGGATGCACAATAAAAGAGATATCGGGTTATACTGATAATAAGTGGATCTATTTCGCTAACCTTATTTATCGTGGTATAGTTACTGGACACATCAACAGGCAAAAGGAAAAACCTTTAGTCTTTAATGGCCAGAGCAATTTCGGGTATAAGATTTCACCCTGGGTTCGTAAAGACATTCCACAAATTGAGCTCATCCATTCCCTTTGCAGCTTCTCCTATATCAGGATACCGTTTCTACCTTTCATTACTCAAACTGTAATGATTAGTACTGTAAGAATCAAGGAGCACATCGAATTGTATAAGCGATACAATATCCCCTTCCGTTATGCGGAAAGAATAAATTTTATCATGAACGGGATCGAATTACCGCTGACAAAACCAGAAAGACACTTTGATAAAGACAAGATCTCTGTTTTGTATGTCGGCAGAAGTACACCTGAAAAAAGAGTTCACCTGATAGCAGAAATGGCAAAAGTATTAGCCACACAAAGCCTTCCTGTAGAAATTACTTTTTTAGGTGATGTTGAAAATGCAATTCCAACAGAACTATGGCAACACTGCCACTTCTTAGGTAGTCATGGAGACCCTGAGTACATTCATCAAGTTTACCTGTCTTCCGACATTCTTATCCTCGTATCCGATACTGAAGGGTTCCCAATGGTTGTAATGGAGGCCATGGCAAGAGGTCTTGCTATAATTTCAACCGCAGTGGGCGAAGTTCCTTTGCACGTAAAACATGAAGAGAACGGCTTTCTAATTACAGATTTCCTAAACACAGATCTCGTTGTTCAACAAAGCGCTTCTTACATTCTAAAATTGTATCAAGATCGAAAGCTGCTGCAAGAGATCTCAAAGAAGAACGTCAGCCACGCCTATGAAAACTTTGGTGTAGAGAGATTTAATAAGCAGTACCAGCAACTGTTCCAACAAACCCTTCACGGTAAAAATGGATAAAAAACTACTTATAGTAAATTACTATTGGCCACCAAGTGGAGGACCGGCTGTACAACGATGGTTATCGTTAACTACAGAGTTAACAAAGCTAGGTTGGGAGATCTGGCTTTTAACGGTTGATGAAAAATATGCGACTTACCAGATGTATGATCAATCACTGGTCGAGAAAATACATCCGGCGGTTAAGGTTGTGAAGACAAAAACAATAGAACCTTTCGGTTTTTACAAACTATTGTTTGGCAAAAAAAG
>JAQBNN010000137.1 GCA_028288505.1 Segetibacter sp.
TACTATTATGCTTTACTTGCGTCGCACTCTTCAACTGTAAGTTCGCTATTCAATGCCTTAAAGCAGCAACTTCTTACTTTATTCGAACACAAAGCATCCTATTTTCTTTCCTTTTAAACTATTTCAAAAAGAAATTTTATACTGATAAAGCAGTTGGATATAATGTTAAAAAGTTGTTGAAAGCTAGTGGTATCAATACTTTTGCTATGACGGGTGCTATTTAACCGTCAACAAATGGAGTAATATTTGAAAAAGAATGCTTTAGTACGTGATGTACTTTTACACTGTTGAAAGAATAACTGGTAAGAAAGAAGGGCAAGCAATAATTAGAGGCTGAAACGGATGTAAATATAATAAGCCAAGCAGTTAACACAAAAATATTTTTTTAAGATTTTCATATGGCAAGCAATCGTTAGAGGCTGCTCCGTTTCTACGGAGGAGCCCTTTTTGTTTTTAGGCATTTCCTAAAATAATTTTCATGCATGTTGAAGTTGCTTTTGTTCAAAAATATCAAGCAATGTAATAACATACATCCCTTTCAGAATAAGTGGTAGAATGCCTGATTGGTAAATACCCGTTTACCTGGCAGAAGTAAGGTGAAGAGAAATAAAAGTAAATTGTTTGGTCGCTCTCCTGATGAATAGAATTATATTCATTACAAGAGTGCGACGCAAGGACGATGCTATGAAAAACTTTAGCTGGCAACCAAAAGAAACTAAACAACACTTAACGTGCCATGTACAGCAGAAGCCATCTCTTTAATTAGGCTTGTATCTTTTTCGATGGCGTTACCTACTACAATTACATCGGCTCCGGCTCTGCAGTTCAGGTAAGCTTTTTCAGGTGTAGTAATACCTCCTCCAATAATTAAGGGAGCTTCAATGTGGCTGCTCACCATTTCAATCATCGATTCGGTAATGGGTCTTTTAGCACCGCTGCCTGCATCCATGTAAATGAGCTTCATGCCAAGCATTTCGCCAGCCATTGCAGTACACAATGCAATTTCATTTTTATCTGAAGGAATTGGGGTAGCGTTTGAAATATAAGAAACAGTGGTTGGCGCACCGCCGTCAATTACCATGTAACCGGTAGGCATGATCTCTAAACCACTTTTACGAACGAAAGGGGCACTTACAACGTGCTGCCCGATTAGCAACTCGGGATTGCGGCCAGAAATAAGTGACAGGTACAAGAGTGCATCGGCGTATTTACTGATTTGCGCAGGGCTGCCCGGAAAAAGAACAACGGGGATATTGCATAAGCTTTTGAATTGCTGAATGCAATAGTCGAGGTGATCGGAAATGATAAGGCTTCCACCAACAAGAAAATAATCAACTCTTGCCTCAAGTGCGAGGCCTATTAATTTTTCTATCTGCGGACCATCAACCTTATCAGGGTCTACCAGTACCGCAAAAGACTTGTGCCCTTTCTGTTTATTACTTACAAAGTGCTGGTAAAGCTTATTCTTCATGCAATTGGTTATCGTTCTGTTGCAAAAATGCTAAAAAAAATTTGTTTATAGCGCTTATTTTCAATTTACTATAATCACTATTAATTGAATCCTGTATTACCTCCCCTAGTAGGTAAACGCATTCTTTACAATTCTGTTTGAAAATAATACACTAAAGTAATGCCAACCAGCAAAATGACTGCTTTTAATAGCAGCGAAGTTGCCTTGACCTTGTTAAAAAAAATATACACTTTTTTGGACAAGAAGCAAGAAAAACACGAGAAATATTTCTTTGTGTTACTAACATGTGGACGAAAGCAGGAAAGTGAATGCCGTATTGACGTTTGTAATTGTACACATTACTTTTCCCCATCCTGTTGATATTTGAATCTTCTCCATTTGGAAAAGGAAAAATATTTTCGTCAACCGTATCCAATATTAATTGCCGGGGAAAAAAGAGAAATCATCAAACGTCAATAAAACTTCCGTCATGCCTGCACCACAAACAAAAAAAGGCCTCCAATTCGAGCGCCGCTTTACCAAAGAAGGAGTTACTCCTTTCGATCTTTTTGAATATGACTACCGTACCAGTATTATTAGAAATCCATCGGGTGAGGTAGTCTTTGAAATGACTAATGTAGAAGTGCCGAAACAATGGAGCCAGATAGCAACAGACATTCTAGCTCAAAAATATTTTCGTAAAGCAGGTGTACCACAGGCAGATGGCACTTTAGGAAGAGAAACCAGTGCAAAGCAAGTTGCGCACCGCATGGCAAACTGCTGGAGAGCATGGGGAGAGCGTTATAACTATTTCGCCAGTCCAAAAGATGCAGAGGTATTTTACGAAGAACTAGTTTATACAATTTTAAACCAGGCTTGTGTGCCTAATAGCCCTCAATGGTTTAATACGGGGTTATATGAAAGCTATGGCATTAGTGGAAAGCCACAAGGGCATTATTTTGTAGACCAGAATGATGGTAAGTTGAAAAAATCTACTTCAGCTTATGAAAGGCCCCAGCCCCATGCTTGTTTCATATTAAGCGTAGAAGATGATTTAGTAAATGAAGGCGGCATTATGGACCTATGGGTTCGTGAAGCAAGAATATTTAAATACGGATCTGGAGTAGGAACCAATTTTAGCAACATTCGCGGTGAAGGCGAAAAATTAAGTGGTGGTGGTACTTCAAGTGGCCTGATGAGCTTTTTGAAGATTGGTGATAGAAGTGCAGGCGCAATTAAAAGTGGTGGTACAACACGTCGTGCAGCTAAAATGGTTTGTTTGGATTTAGACCATCCTGAAATTGTTGATTTTATTGACTGGAAGGTTGAAGAAGAAAAGAAAGTAGGTGCTTTAATTAACGCAGGTTATGCAAGTGATTATGAAGGTGAAGCTTATCGCACAGTTTCTGGCCAGAACTCAAATAACTCTGTTCGTATCCCGAACGATTTTTTTGAAAAATTAGAAAAAGGTGAAGACTGGGAACTGAAAGCAAGAACTGATGGACACACAATGAAGAAGATCAACAGCCGCGAGTTGTGGAATAAGATCTCTTATGCTGCGTGGAGATGTGCCGATCCTGGTGCACAGTACAATACAACCATTAATGAGTGGCATACCTGCCCTAAAGGCGGCGAGATAAGGGCTTCAAATCCTTGTAGCGAATATATGTTCCTTGATAACACTGCTTGTAACCTTGCCAGTGTAAACCTTCGAAAATTCCATGATGAGGAAACAAACAATTTTGATGTAGAAGGGTTTGAATATACTTGTCGTTTGTGGACGGTAGTATTGGAAGTGTCTGTGTTAATGGCTCAATTTCCAAGCAAAGAAGTTGCTCAACTATCTTACGAATACCGCACATTAGGTTTAGGTTTCGCAAACCTTGGTAGTATGCTTATGGTAAGTGGTATTGCTTACGATAGCGAAGAAGCAAGAGGTATTGCTGGCGCTATCTCAGCTATCATGACTGGGACTGCTTATAAAACAAGTGCTGAATTAGCTGGTTTCCTAGGGGCTTTCGAAAAGTACGAAGAGAATAAAGATGATATGCTACGTGTAATGCGTAACCATCGCCTTGCTGCTTACGATGCTGACACGTACGAGAAATTGAGCTTAAAACCTCAAGGTATTAAAGCAAGCTACTGCCCCGATTATTTATTGAGCGCCGCTTGCAAAGCATGGGACGATGCAGTAGAACTAGGTGAAAAGAATGGCTACCGGAATGCACAAACAACTGTAATCGCTCCAACGGGTACTATTGGTCTTGTAATGGATTGCGATACTACAGGCGTTGAACCGGACTTTGCTTTAGTTAAGTTCAAAAAGTTAAGCGGTGGTGGTTACTTCAAAATAATTAACCAGTCTGTTCCTTTAGCCCTTAAAAATTTAGGATACAACGAAAGAGAAGCTGATGCAATAGTTAAATATGCCGTAGGCAGTGCTTCATTCGAAGGAGCTCCTTTTATTAACGCACAAACACTAAGCGGAAAAGGATTTATTGCTGAAGAAATTAAGAAATTAGGTGATGCTTTAAAATCAGCCTTCGAAATAGGATTTGTTTTCAACAGGTTTACACTTGGTGAAGCTTGTTTAGAGAGGTTAGGTTTTTCTGCTGAAGAATACATGGACTGGAACTTCAATTTATTAGAAGCTCTGGGATTCACCGATGAAGAAATTGATGCAGCGAACGATTACATCTGTGGTACAATGACTATTGAAGGCGCTCCATTCTTAAAAGACGAACACCTTTCTGTATTTGATTGTGCTAACAAGAATGGTAAGAAAGGTGAGCGTTTCATTCATGCGCATGGACACATTCGTATGATGGCTGCTACACAACCTTTCATCAGTGGTGCGATCTCTAAAACTATCAACCTGCCAAATGAAGCAAGTGTTGAGGAAATTGCGGATTGTTATTTAATGAGCTGGCAGCTTGGCCTAAAGGCAAACGCTTTGTATCGCGATGGGTCAAAACTTAGCCAGCCTTTAAGCAACAAAAGCGATAAGAAGAAAAAAGAAACAACAGCAGAAGCTAAGGCTGAAGTTCTTGAAGCTGAAACTCCCAGCGCCGTTCAGGAAACTAACATTGTTGACCTAAGCAAGCTTACTGTTGAAGAGTTACTGGAAGAAGTAACAAAGCGCATGACCGCTTCAACCGATACACAATTGAAACGTAAGCTGAGTGATATTGTACAACGTAAATCTTTACCAGCTAAGCGTCGCGGTTTTACCCAAAAGGCGAGAGTTGGTGGCCAGGTTATATTTTTAAGAACAGGTGAATTCACCGATAATACTTTGGGTGAGATCTTCATTGATCTTGCCAAAGAAGGTTCGACCCTACGCAGCCTAATGAACTGTTTTGCGATTGCAGTTTCAGTAGGCTTGCAGTATGGGGTTCCTTTAGAAGAGTTTGTTGAGAAGTTCGTGTTCACTAAGTTTGAGCCAGCTGGTATGGTTGATCATCCAAACATTAAAACAACTACTTCTTTGGTCGACTTTATCTTCCGTTGCCTTGCTTACGAGTACCTTGATCGTACAGATCTTGTGCACGTGCTTGACAAGCCGGAGATAAGCAATCTTGGTGATGACATCCAGGATTTTAAACCAGAGTTAAGCAGTGTAAGAGTAACAGCGCCTTCTGGCAATGCTCCTGCAAACAATAATGCTGCCCCTCAAAAAGCAAAGGCTACTGCCAGCGCAACTAACGGCAACAAAGGCATGGATGCAATGAATTATGCGGCAAAAGAAATGCAGAGCGATGCACCTTCATGTAGCACTTGCGGGCACATAACCATTCGTAGCGGTACCTGCTACAAATGCTTAAACTGCGGTACCAGCATGGGTTGCAGTTAATTTACTAACCAGGATTTTTTATACATTGCGTGTGTTAAGGCTGTCTGTTTTCAGGCAGCCTTTTTTTATGCAGGTTATATTTTGGTAGACAGCAGAAGTAATTCTAATGATACTTTTCTTGCGTCGCACTCTTGTACTATAGAATCAAATGCGGCTTTTTTTCAGCCTGCATGTAGCATCAGAAAGATATGCTGTACAATGAAAGTGGGAAGGCAGCAGCAGAACCGGGTGTAACAAAAATGATTTGCCGTTGAACTGAGCGTAGCAACGATGATGCTATGGAAAGTAAATGCTCGTAACCAAAAACAAAAACATGAGGTTAAGAAAGATTTGAATTTGTGTGGATCTTTATAAGAATGCTTTAAAAAAATATGAGATAAGAGAGAACAGGAGGCTTAGTAACTGCAGTTATTAAAATATACTATAAAATAGCCGAATAGCGTTTTTATAGTAGCGCTGGTAAAAGATTTCCTTTTAAATTGTATCGCAATTGTTAGGATGCCTGTTTTCCAGTAACAAGTATTCCTATTTTAAAAACTCAACCTAAACCTTAAAAATGCACCTTACTGCTCGCAGTCTGCTATTGGTATTATTTATTTTATCCAATTTTCTCGTAAAGTCTCAATCTTCAAATTACCCGCCTAACAGCAGCCCTATACTGCAGGAAGCCATAAAATTTTATACCGACGGAAAGTATAAACAAGCAATTGATCTATACAAAAAAGTTTCGAAGAGCGATAGTAATTACAGCAGCGTTTTAAATAACCTGTCTTTATGTTATTACATGGACAGCAACTTTAATGAAGGCTATAAAATGGCCAGCGAAGGTTTAAAGTTGTTTCCGGAAAAAGGTAATGCGTGGTACAACTTAATTGCTAACAACCTTGTGAAGCTGGAAAAAAAGGAAGAAGCACTGGCAACATATGATAAGGCGATTAAAGAATATAACTTTCACTACCTGGCCTGGTATAATAAAGGAGTTATTTACTACAATCAAAAGCAATACGAGCAAGCTAAAAAGTGTTTTCAGCAGTGTGCTTTAATTAATCCATATTATAGCGGTGCTCACTTTTACCTTGGTGAAATTGCTTACAATGAAGGCAATGTTATTCCTGCATTGTTAAGTTATACAACAAGTTTACTCTCAAACCCTGAAAGCAATTTTGCACGTGCATCAGTAAAAGCGCTTAGTTCTTTAAGTGAAGTAAGTGATGATGTGGCAAAGAACTTCGCCGCCAGGAAAACCAGCGGAAGTAATAGTTATGAAATGATTGAAGAGATCTTTACCAGTAAGATTGCCCTTGATAAGAAATATAAACTAACAATTGAACTTGAAGACCCGATAGTAAGACAACTGCAAGTGGTATTTGAAAAACTAGAGTACGATGCTGCAGACAAAGATTTTTCCATGCAGTATTATGTTCCTCTTTATACAAATCTTTTTAGCCAAAAGCAGTTTGAGCCAATGGTTTACTACATTTTTAGTGGACTTAATATAAAAGATGTACAGAACTATATAAAAAAGAATAAGAAAAAAATAGAGGATTTTTCTACTATCTCTATCAACTACTTAAGCGAAATAAGGGAAACGCAAACACTAAATGTTGCGCAAAGGAAAGATGTAAAAGACAGGTACTTATATTCGGAAGGTACTGTTTACGCAAAGGGCAAGCTTGCCACCGAAAACGGGAAGGCGAAATTTACCGGTCCATGGGAATTTTATTACGATAACGGACGATTGAAATCGAAAGGTTTATTAAACGAAAAGCAGGAAAAGATAGGGGAGTGGCAGTTCTTTCATGCGAATGGCAGACTGAATGAAAAGACAAATTACGCCAATAACAAAGCAACCGGTAAAACCATTGCCTACTTCGATAATGGAATCATGTCAAGTGAGAGTAGCTACAACGATGGCGAATTGAACGGCACAGAAAAGAAATACTATTACAACGGGTTTATTAAGGAAGAAGCAAACTATATACATGGTAAGAAGAATGGCTTATCGAAAGAATATAGTTACGTAGGGTATTTAACTTCTTCTGCAAATTATAAGGATGACAAACTAGAGGGTAAGTACACTATCTACCACAGCAACGGAAAAGTTTCTTCTGTTGTTGGTTATGTAAACGATGAGGCAGAAGGACCATATAAGTCTTATTATGTTGATGGTACCGTAAAGCAGGACGGAGAGTTTAAAGTTGGTAAAAGAGTCGGTTTATGGAAAGAGGTTTACAATAACGGTAAACAAAAAAGTATTACCAATTATGTCGACGGTGAAATAGAAGGTGACTACAAAGACTTTTATGATAATGGAGAAATGATGACTAAAGCCTTTTATGTAAAAAGCAAACTCGAAGGCAAGTTTGAAGATTTTGACAGGGATGGGAAACTTTTTAGTGAAAGCAATTACGAAAAAGGAAGGTTAAGAGAACTTAAGTTCTTTGATAAGACAGGAACTGTTATTAGTAATAGTACAAGCCGGAACGGCTCAGGTAACCTGGTTTTCTTCGATGGGCAGGGAAACAAAACCAGCGAAGGTTATTTTACAAAAGAAGGTTTGAGGAATGGTAAAACTACTTATTACTATCGCAACGGGAAAGTAAGTTCAACAGCCAATTTCAAAGAAGGAGTTCTAAAAGGAGAAAAAATTTCTTACTACCCTAACGGCCAGGTTTCAGTAAAAACAGCTTATGAAGCTGATGAAGAAATAGGATTCAATATCAGCTACCACGAGAATGGCACAATAAAGCATGAAGGAAAAGTTGAAGAGGGATACAATGACGGCATAAGGGTGGACTACGATGAATTGGGGAACAAAGCATCTGTAACAAACTATAAGAATCGTGACCTCGAGGGATGCGCCCAGTACTTTCACCCTAACGGTAAACTAGAAATAGACGAACACTATTTTGGAGGCTGGCTTACTCGTTTTGTTGCTTATGATACTACGGGCAAAATTTCAACTGAGTTTGACCTTCCAAACGGCAATGCTTCTTATGAGCTTAAGAATTATAATGGAAGTAAGTATATTACGGGTACGTACAACAACTATTTGTTAGAAGGTGAGCACAAAACATATTTTCCTGATGGTAGTCCGTATGTAACTCGTTACTACAAAAATGGTGTTGCAGACGGTGTAATAAAGAAATATTACTTTGGTGGAAAGCTTGAATATGAAGGTCAATATAAAATGGGAGAGAAGGATGGCACGTGGAATTATTATCATGAGAATGGAAAAATAAATACTGTTGAAACTTTTAGTAACGGTCGTATAAATGGCGTAATAAAATCTTATACTAATAAAGGTACACTGGATAAGGAAATCACTTACCTGGAAAACCAGTTAGACGGTACTTACAAATACTACGGCGACAACAACCAACTTGCCCTTGTTTTAAACTATAGCAACAACAAATTAATTAGTTATAGCTACGAGGATAAGTTAGATAAATTAGTACCGGATATACCTTTGAAAAAGGGCTCGGGTCTGGTTACAGGCTTTTATAAGAACGGAACTAAAAGTGCAGAAATCTCCTTTGAAGAAGATGAAGGTGAAGGCATTCGTAAGATTTATACTACCTCAGGAAAGTTATTAATTGATGGAGCCAGGACAAGCGGCTACGATCATGGGGTGAAAAAGATTTATTATGCTAACGGACAGCTAGAGAAGGAAGAGAATTACTATTACGGAAGCCTGCATGGTAAAACAAAGCAGTTTTACGAGAATGGGAAAATTGAAAGTGAGGAGAATTGGTATAATGGGAACATGCATGGGGAATGTAAATACTATGACAATACCGGTAAGCAAATTCAAACAAGAAAATATTATTACGGTACTTTAGTTACAGTGAAGTAATTGAAAGTGCAGACAAGCAAGCAAAATGAAAAATTTCAAATGGTTTTTTGCGGCATTTACCCTTATAGCGATTAATGCAGGTGCTCAGTCAGTTGACGACATCCAGAAGAGGTATCCGCAGGATCATGCGGTTATCTTAAACATGAACCGCGAAACAAGGATCTTTTATAAAAATGGCGAACCGGTTGCAGAAAGTAAAACTGAAACGGAAATATTGGTATTAGATGATAAAGCAAACGGTATATACAATAAGTACAAAGTATTCCACGGTTCTTTTGATGAATTGAAGAACCTGGAAGCTTATACGAAAGTTCCTGATGGCAGCAAATACAAAAGGATAAAAGTTGAGACGATGAAAACACAATCATCAAGAAGCAGCGGCGTTTTCTTTGATGATTCGAAAGAAACTGTTTTTGATTTTCCTGCAATGATGAAAGGAGCCATTGCTACAGTAAGCCATACTGAGTATCATAAGGATGCTCACTTGTTATCGCCTTTCTATTTCAGCTCCTACCTGCCAATCATCAATGCAAAGTTTACTGTGTCTTATCCTGCTGATATGCAGCTTAAGTACATTTTAAAGAACAATGCGGAAGGTAAGATCCAAATGAAGGAAGAGAAGAAAGGGCGCCAGGTAGTGTACGAGTTTACGGCGAGTGATAGTAAATCAAAAGATAATTATGGGGATGCTCCTGCCCGTTCTTATTTTGAACCTCACGTGATTGTTCATATAGCGTCTTTTAAAAATGATAATGGCAACCAGAATTTTTTAAGCTCGGTGGACGATTTGTATAAATGGAACTATAATTTTTTAAAGTCTGTTAATACTACTACTGATCCATTGCTTAAACATCTTTCTGATAGTTTAACAGCAGGAGCTTCCTCTGAAAAAGAAAAGGCTAAAAGAATTTATCAATGGGTGCAGGCCAACATAAAATACGTAGCTTTTGAAGAAGGCCTCGAAGGCTTTGTTCCAAGACAAGCAATTGATGTTTGCAACAAGAAATATGGTGATTGTAAAGACATGGCAGGTCTATTAACTACTTTGATGAGAGTTGCTGGTCTTAAAGCATACTACACCTGGATTGGTACACGAGATATTCCATACGAGTATGCTGAAGTGCCTTTACCTATTACCGATAATCATATGATTAGTACGGTGAACATTGGTAACGAATGGATCTTTTTAGACGGCACTGATCCTAATTGCATATTTGGTTTCCCTAGTAAAGGGATACAGGGCAAACAATCGCTGGTAGGTATAAACGAAACTGAATACAAAGTTTTAAGAGTGCCCGAACAGCCGGCAGAAACAAATGTTGTAGTTGACACCACCTTTATTAGTATTTCCTCTAATTCAGTTAAGGGCAGGAGCAATGTGTATTACAACGGCTACTTTGGTAGCGATGCCTTCAACAGTCTTTTGTACCGTGATAGTAAGGAAGCAAAAGATTATGTAAAAGCAAGGATCTCTAAGGGAAGTAACAAGTTTATTTTAGGTGATTATAACATCGACTATTTTAACAGGAATGAAAAGGTAATAAACATTAAGGCAAACTTTGAAGTGCCGGATTATGCTAAGAACATTGCTAATGAAATGTACATAAACCTTAACCTCGACAAATCATTTTCTACGTCAATAATTGATACTGCTAAAAGAAAAGTTGCTGTTGATAAAGACTTCAAATACTCGATTAAGCAGTGTACTATACTAGACATGCCGGAAGGGTATAAGGTGAACTATTTACCGGAGAACTATAATTTCTCTAACGATCTTTTTTCGTTCAGCTTATTGTATAGCCAAAAAGATAATAAGGTAATAGCAACAAAAGAATTTGTTTCGAAAACTATACTGTTAGAAACGAAGGACTTTCAGAAATGGAACAACGGCATTAATGAGTTGACCAATCAATACAAAAAGCAAATTGTGTTACAGAAAAAAGTTCCTTAGGTTCACCATTAAGAGAAGAAGAATTTGATGCAGGAGTTGCTTGTGCTTTCGTTGCTGCAACTTAGGTAACTGTACAAGTGAGTGACACAAGGATGATGCTATGAAAACCTATGCTGGCATAATCAAAAAAATAAAACGATTTCAATCCTAAATAAGTCAATGAAAAAATTTTTACTAATACTAGCTGTAGCAGCTTCCTCTCAACTAAACGCGCAGAGCTTTAATTATGCTTTCAATAATCCAACCTGGTTAGATGCACCAAAAAACCATGCGGTTAAGGAGCAGTTTTTAAAGTCTAGTGCAGTTGGTATTGCTGACGACAGGAAGATCGAATATAAACTGGAAGGCAAGGAGTTGAACATGTACTCTACTTATCACCGCATCATTAAGATAAACGATGATAAAGGTATTGAGATGTATAATAAAGTTTATGTGCCGATGTTTGGTATAGGAAGCGTAAGCAATATTAAAGCTCGTACCATTTCTGGCAACGGTAAAGTAATTGATCTGCCTGCTGATAAAATTAAAGAGATAACCGAGGAAGGAAGAATGTACAAACTCTTTGCAATGGAAGGAGTTGAAAAAGGATCGGAGATTGAATACACTTACACTATTAAAAAGGATCCCACGTTTTTTGGTACAGAGGTTTTTCAAAATGGAAGTACACCGAGCCAAAAAGTTTCCTTTACATTGGTAGCACCCTCACATTTAAAGTTCGATGCAAAGGCTTTCAACGGTTTTAAAGTGAGTGCAGATAGTTTAATAGATGACAGGAGAATAATTGTGGGCTACGACGAGAATGTTGATGAGCTTGAGGAAGAGAAGTATGCAGTGGTTGATCCACACTTAAAAAGGGTTGAATATAAATTAAGCTACAACCTCTCGAACAATAACAATGTACGCATGTACACCTGGAAGGATTTTGCCAAAAGAGTGTTCGAGAATTATACAACGTTCACTTCTAACGACCAAAAGGCGCTGACTAAATTTTCTTCTAACATAAATATTAGCGGTAGTACTGATGAAGCAAAAATTTTAGCTATTGAAGATTATATAAAAACGAATATCAACATCGATAAGAATTTAGTGGCTGATGAAGGTGGCCTGGAGAAAATGATAAAAAATAAAAATACAAACGATGGCGGAGTAGTAAGATTGTTTGCAGGATTATTTGAAAAGCAAGGGGTAAATTTTCAAATTGTGTTTCCCGTAAGGAGAGATGAAATTCCTTTAGACGAAGAGATCGAAAACTGGAGCCGCGTAGAAGAAGTACTGTTTTATTTTCCTTCAACAGGTAAATATATTTCACCTGCCAGTGTTGAGTTGAGGTATCCTTACGTACCCTATTTCTGGGCAGGTACAAAAGGATTGTTTCTTAAAGGAACAACTATCGGAACCTTTAAAACCGCCATCGGTGCATGGGGCGAAATAAAAATGGAACCTTACGAAAGCCATGCACACAACATGGAAGTATCTGTCAAGTTCGATAAAACAATGGATACTTTGCTTATTAATAGCAGGCAAATTTTAATGGGCTATGGTGCTTCTGCTTACAGGCCTATCTATACTTTTCTTCCGCAAGACAAGCAGAACGAGGCCAACCTCGAGATAATAAAATCGGTTGCTAAAAGCACGAACATTAATAATATAAAAGTTGAGAACAGTAAGCTTACCGACTTTGCTGACAACAAGCCTTTAATAATAAGTGCAGATATAAAAAGCGTTGAACTGATCGAGAAAGCAGGTAATAAAATTCTTTTTAAAGTAGGTGAATTGATAGGCCCACAAGCGGAGATGTACCAGGAAAAGCCACGTAAGTTACCTATTGAATTAGAGTATCCTCATGTGCTTGAAAGAAAGATCTCTTTCGAAATTCCTGACGGTTATGCTGTTAAAAACATCAACGACTTAAACATGTCAATCGAACATAAAGATGGAGATAAATTAACGATGGGCTTTGTTAGCAAGTACACACAAACAGGCAACAAGGTTGATATTCTTGTAACCGAAAGTTATAAGAGTTTGCAGTACCCGCTAAGCCAGTTCGAAGAGTTTAAAAACGTTATAAATGCAGCGGCCGATTTTAATAAAATAACATTAGTTCTCGAGAAAAAATAGTTGCAATATAAAAGCCTCGTTATGATTTTGCTTTTTATACCAACACAGGTTTTCATAGCATCATCGTTGCGTCGCAATCACTTTATCGGTACACTTTTATTCATCTTTAGGTGCAGTTACAAACCTTCCAAGTATTTTAAAAAGGACGTTAATGAAACGTCCTTTTTTTATTTACACTTACCGACAAAACATTTTTGAATTTAATAAAGCACTTCTATAATAGCAAACCACAAGCAAGCTCATAGCAGCACAACCGATGAACGAAATGCGACGCAACGATGTTTAATCAGGGAACTAATTTCTGTACCCACAAACTTCCTCTAACAACCCTTCAGCTTGCAGCAAAAACATCAGAAGTATCTAAAGTTTTAAAGCAGCTACTATAAACCATAAACTTTCGAAGCATCGCTCTTACCTTTGCATTCTAAAAATCTTCTACATCATGGATTATCGTATAGAAAAAGATACTATGGGCGAAGTAAAGGTTCCTTCCCATGTTTATTGGGGAGCGCAAACCCAACGCAGTATCGAGAATTTTCAGATCGCACAGGACATAAATAAAATGCCAAAAGAGATTATCAAGGCATTTGCTTACTTAAAAAAAGCAGCAGCAATTACCAACAAAGAAGCTGGTGTACTTGCAGAAGATAAAGCGCAACTTATTGGCCAGGTTTGCGACGAAATATTAGAAGGTAAACTAGATGACCAATTTCCTTTGGTAGTATGGCAAACCGGAAGCGGCACGCAAAGCAACATGAATGTAAACGAGGTTGTTGCTTATCGTGGGCATGTAATAAAAGGTGGCCAACTAAGCGATAAAGAAAAGTTTCTTCATCCTAATGACGATGTAAATAAATCGCAATCAAGCAACGATACTTTTCCTACTGCCATGCACATTGCTGCATACAAAATTTTAGTAGAAACAACCATTCCTGGCCTAGAGAAATTAAGAGATACACTTGCTGCAAAAAGCAAGGAATTTATGCACGTGGTTAAAATTGGTCGCACCCATTTTATGGATGCAACTCCACTTACACTTGGCCAGGAGATCAGCGGTTATGTAAGTCAGTTAGATCATGGTCTTCGTGCTATAAAAAATACCTTAGCTCACCTTAGCGAATTAGCGCTTGGCGGTACTGCAGTTGGTACAGGTATTAATACACCTGCAGGATATTCTGAAAACGTTGCAAAGCATATTGCTGTACTTACCGGCATTCCGTTTATAACTGCCGAAAATAAGTTTGAAGCACTAGCCGCTCACGATGCAATTGTAGAAAGCCACGGTGCTTTAAAAACGGTTGCTGCCAGTTTGATGAAGATTGCCAACGACATTCGCATGCTTTCATCTGGTCCGCGTAGTGGTATTGGCGAATTATTTATTCCCGATAACGAGCCTGGTTCTTCCATCATGCCGGGAAAGGTTAATCCTACCCAAAGTGAGGCTTTAACCATGATTGCCGCACAAGTACTTGGTAACGATGTTGCCATTAACGTTGGCGGTGCTATGGGCCATTTCGAGTTAAACGTTTTTAAGCCCGTGATGATCTACAACTTCCTGCATAGTGCCCGCTTAATCGGCGATGGTTGCGTTAGCTTCAATGACAAATGTGCCGTTGGTCTTGCCGCTATTGAAGCAAATATTCAAAAGCACGTCGACAATAGCCTTATGCTTGTTACGTCGTTAAACACTAAGATTGGCTATTACAAAGCAGCAGAGATTGCGCAAACAGCACACAAAGAAGGAACCACGCTAAAAGAAATGGCTGTAAAGCTTGGTTATGTTACTCCTGAAGAGTTTGACCAGTGGGTAATTCCAGGGAACATGGTAGGAGAAATTAAAAAATAAAATTGGGGAGCGAGCCGCACTACTCCGATTAAACATCGTTGCGTCGCATTACGTTCATCGTCCGTGCTACTATTTAGCTTTAGGCTTACTTACAAGGCTGTTTCTGTTGAGACAGCCTTGCCAATTTTACAACGGTTCTGATTAATGTCACTTATTAGAAGGACGTAACGCGGTACTTTTGCAAATATGAAGATTACATTCTTTTCCACTCAACCATACGATCGTTCTTTCTTTATAGAGCACAACTCCTATAATTTCCAACTAGAATTTCACGAGGCAGCACTCGATGAAGTAACAGTAGACTTGGTGAAAAAAAGCGAAGCTGTTTGTGTATTTGTAAATGATATTGTTGATGCAAAAGTGATAAAATGCCTCGCGGAAAAAGGAGTGAAAATGATTGCACTCCGTTGCGCAGGTTTTAATAATGTTGATCTTGGTGCAGCTAAAGAGCAGAATTTAAGAGTTTGTCGAGTTCCCGCTTATTCACCACATGCTGTTGCCGAACACGCAGTAGCTATGATTCTTACTTTAAACCGTAAAACGCACAAAGCATACAACCGGATTCGCGAACAAAACTTTTCACTCAACGGCTTGGTAGGTTTTGATCTTTATGGCAAAACAGTAGGCGTAATTGGAACCGGTAATATTGGCCAGGCCTTTTGTAAGATCATGATCGGTTTTGGGTGCCGTGTACTTGCATTCGATCTTATTGCCAATAAAGAAATGGAAAATATAGGTGTAGAGTATTTGACATTGATAGACGTGTTTAACCAGAGCGACATAATTTCTTTGCACTCGCCGTTAAACGAGCAAACCCACCACATTATCAACGAACAAACATTGGCGATGATGAAAGATGGGGCAATGCTAATTAATACAAGCAGGGGCGGGCTCGTAGATACTAATTGCGTAATAAGATCGTTAAAAACAGGTAAACTGGGTTTTGTGGGAATTGATGTATACGAGCAGGAGGAAAAATTATTTTTCAGGGATCTTACCGGTGGCATTATCCAGGACGATGTTATTGCCCGTTTGATGAGTTTTCCAAATGTTTTAGTTACTGCCCACCAGGGCTTCTTCACAAAAGAAGCATTGGATCAAATTTCTGATACAACCCTAAAAAATGTTAACGCTTTACTAACAGGGAATATTAATGAACCCAAGGCAGCGGTATTGGTTTAAATATTATCTTCCCCAACGAAAAGCTTTCGTTAAAAACCATTCTTTTTTTATGAAATTCATTAAGTATTTTATTGTAGTCTTTATAGGCTTCTTTGTTTTTGCAGCCTGTCAAAAAGAGCTCAGCCTCGAGACTGGGGCTGCCGGTACAGCTGTAGGAACTTTCGCAAAAGACAGCGCCACCGATAACTGTCAGCCCATAAGTGTAAATGGAACCTATAATAAGGATAGCACATTGCGTGACTCGAATTATGTGCTCGTTAATGTAAATGTGACCACAGCGGGCATGTATAAAATTGTTACCACCACAGAAAATGGTTACTTCTTCCAGGATTCCAGTTATTTCGCTGCAGCCGGACCTCAAACAGTTAAGTTGAAAGCTTTCGGAAAGCCCGAAAAGGTAATGACGAGTAATTTTGTTGTGCAGTTTGGATCCAGCTTCTGTAATTTTTCCGTTACTGCAACCCAGGGTAGCGGTGGTACAGGCGGAAGTAGTGGCACGGCTGCATATGCTTTGGCAGGTGCCCCCGGTAGTTGTACAACTCCTGTTATAGCAGGAACTTATACTACAGGTACTGCACTTACTACAGCCAATACAGTTACATTAAATGTAAATGTTACTACTGTGGGTACTTTCTCAATTACTACGCCCACCAGTAATGGAATGACCTTTTCTGGCTCGGGTACCTTTACTACTACAGGCCCTCAAACTATAAGATTAACAGGTTCAGGAATACCTGTTATTGCAGGTTCTACCCCTGTTCCGGTTACTATGGCAAGTTCAACCTGCACTTTTAATATTACGGTAGCACAAGGTACCGGTAGTGGCAGCGGTAGTAGTGCAGCAGATACTGCCTGGTCGTTCAACCAGGGAAGCAGATTTTTTTATGGCCGTACGGATGGACTTAATGATACACTGGTTGTAGACAGCGCCTCAGGCACTTCAAGAATGGTTTTAGTAGTCGATGGTTATACCTATCCTGGTGGAGATTCTGCCATTCAAATAATTATAATGATGCCTGGTACCACTTTACAATCAGGTACTTATACTACAACTTCGAGTTCAGAATTCGCTTTTTATGATTCTGCTTATCCTCCCGAAATTTATCTCGCAAATTTTACAACTACCAATGCAAGTATATCTATAGTGCTCAGCTACAATAGTACTACCAGGTTAGCAACTGGTACCTTTGCCGGAACTGCTCTTACCGCTACCGGCACGGCAGTACCCATAACAAATGGTAAGTTTCGAGGAACAGTACAATAAACGTAAAACGTACAATTAATAAAAAGGCTACTCAAAATAGAGTAGCCTTTTTATTTTATCAAGTCACCAATTCGCATTAAGTAAACCTTTTAAAAGTTTTGCTGTGTTCCTTATTACGTAAATGTTGAACTGAGCGTAGCAACGATGCTGCTATGAAAAGATGTAGCTGGTAACATAATAATACTTGCTACTCCACGTGTATCGCAAAAGTTAGAGACACTAAAAAAGCGCTAAGTAATAGCGCTTTTAATTTTTTTTTGAAGACCAGCTTTTGTTCTTTGAGGAGTCATTCTTGCGACGCTCCGTTCATCTGCAACACTTTGTGCAGCATTTAAACAACTTCCACTTTATCATCAACGGTTGATTTTGTTTCTGCAGTAGTTTTAACCGGTTCTTGCTTATCCTTATTAAAAAAATTATTCTGGAAAATAAGAATAGAAATTACGCCAATTGAAATAGATGCGTCGGCTATATTAAATACGGGTCTGAAAAACTCGAAATCCTCTCCGCCCCAAAAAGGAAACCATTGAGGGTAGTGCGCATTTCTAATAACAGGAAAATAAAGCATATCAACCACTTTGCCATGGAGAAAACTGGCGTAACCTCCATTTGATGGAAAGGCCTTGGCAATATTCTGCAAATAAGGATCGCTTTCCTGGAAGATCATTCCGTAAAACATACTGTCAATAAGGTTACCTAAAGCACCAGCGAAAATGAGGGCACTGCAAATGATAAAACCCTTGTGATATTTCTTTTTTATAAAATCACGAATAATAAATACACCAGCAATTACGGCAACGAGTCTAAAAAGTGTTAGTGCCACCTTACCCCATTCGCCACCCATTTTCCAACCCCAGGCCATTCCTTCATTTTCAACAAAGTGAAGACGAAACCATTCCATGCCAAATACCTTTATTTCGTCGCCAATGTAAAAGTGAGTTTTAATGTAAAACTTTGAAGCCTGATCTATAAATAAGATGAGTAAGATTAATAAGACGATATTTCTTGAGCGCACTACTAAAAAATTTTGAGCCAAAGATAGGGAAAGAGGGAGCAAGGAATGTTGAAATATGAGCGTTTAACAAAATCCTTTTATGGTTAAAAATATTGATAACGAAGCTGCAGGATGTTATTATTCCTCGTAGTATACACGTTTTACGCGGTGGCTAACACTCGTCATAATTTCGTAAGGAATTGTATCGCACCAGGCTGCCACCTGCTGTACTGGTAAGTTTGGTCCAAACAGTTCAACCAGGTCGCCTTCTTTTGCATCTTCAATGCCTGTTATATCTATCATCGTCATGTCCATGCACACATTTCCTATAACAGGTACTAGCTGGCCTTTTATAAAAACCTGTCCTTTCCAGTTGCCTAATCTCCTGCTAAACCCATCAGCATAACCTACCCTTATTGTAGCTATTGTAGAATCTTTCTCTAGTATTCCTTTCCTGCTGTAGCCAATGCTTTCCCCTGCTTTTACTTTTCTTATTTGCGCTATTGTAGTTTTGAAAGTGGCAACTGGTGTTAGGTTTAGAGTGCCTAAAGCCGAGCTGTCTACACCATAAAGCCCGATGCCTAATCGTACCATGTTAAACTGAAACACGGGATGACGAAAGATAGCCGCTGAGTTTGAAACATGTTTTAAAAAAGGATAGCGGATAGCAATTTCAAATTGCTGGCAGGCAGCTTCAAACAGAGAAACCTGTTGCCTGGTAAAAGAATCATGAGTAGGATCGTCGCTGGCAACGAGGTGACTAAAAACACTTTTAATAATAAACCTATCGTTGTTTTTTAAAAGGGTAGCGAGCTTATTTACATCATCTTTTTCGAAGCCTAGCCTGTGCATGCCCGTATCCAATTTAATATGCACAGGAAATTGTTTCATTCCTTCTTCCAGTAAATAAGCATCAAAGGCTTTTAATATTTCAAACGAATAAAGTTCGGGCTCCAGGTTATAATCAACCAATGCCTGGAAGGTTACTACCTCAGGGTTCATAACCATGATTGGCATTGAGATACCGCTTTTACGTAACTCTACCCCTTCGTCGGCGTATGCTACTGCCAGGTAATCTACTTTGTGAAATTGAAGCACGCTTGCTACTTCAGCACTACCGCTGCCATAACTAAAAGCCTTTACCATTGCCATAATTTTTGTTTCAGGCTTTACGTAGCGTTGGTACTCTTTTAAATTCTGGACCATTGCAGTAAGGTTAACTTCCAGCACTGTTTGGTGCATCTGCTGCTCAAACAACAAATCGATTTGCTCAAACTGGAAAGTCCGTGCTCCCTTCAATAAGATTACTTCATCTTTAAATTTATTGAAGCTGAAATGCTGCTTAAAGTCTTCCACTGTAGAGTAGAAGTAGCAACGACTAATTTGCTTTGAAAAGTGATCAGCATATAATTGCATTTGAGGACCAATGCCTATAAATTTTTGAGCCCTGCTAAACGCTACCATTTGGGCAACTCGGTCGTAGGCAACACTACTGGTGCTTTCTCCCAGGTCTGATAAAATAACGGATGAACTTTGATTGCCAGCTTGCTGTTGCAGGAAGTCCAAAGCGATTTCCAGGCTACTAATATCATTGCTATAACTGTCGTTTATTACTGAACAATTGTTGATTGCTCTTTTTAATTGAAGGCGCATTTCAACTGTTCTTAGTAAGTCCATTCTTGTCGCGATTGTTTCCGTAGAAATCTTTAAATGTAACAGAGTACACCAGCAACTAATTGCGTTTTCAATGGAAGCATTGTCTGTGAAAGGGATGGTAATAGAGATTTTAATTCCTTTATGAAGACCATCAATTGAAGTGAAAGGTGCTTTTTTGTTTATGGCAGTTATCTTCAGGAAAGAGCCTTTTCTTCCCCAGCTTTTGATCCTTTTATCTACAGCTATTGCCGGTACGAGAAGGAGTGTATCGGCATTGCAAATTATGGTTGAGGCATTTTTAAAAAGCTTCCATTTCTCCGTAAGTTTTTCCTCAGGGTTAGCAAAGCCTTCATTATGAGCTTCACCCAAGTTTGTAAGGATACCAATAGTAGGATTGATTAGTTCCTGCAAAGCTTCCATTTCGCCGTTTTGAGAAATACCTGCTTCGAATATTCCCAAAGAATGTTCTTCTCCGGCCTGCCATACACTTAAGGGTACACCGATTTGAGAGTTGTAGCTTTTAGGACTTCTTACGATGTTAAAGTCCTCATGCAGTAGTTGATACAACCATTCTTTTACAATAGTCTTTCCGTTGCTTCCGGTTATGCCAATAACCGGTATATTAAATTGGCTTCTATGATTAGATGCTAACGTTTGAAGTGCAGCTAGGGCATTTTCAACAATGATAAAGTTAGCTGCGGTGAAGTGAGTATGATCGAAAGGGCTTTATACAATAAAATTTCTTAAACCCTTTTCATAAAGGTCTGCAATAAAAGATGCTCCGCTTCTTCTGCATCCTTTTAAAGCAATGAACAGGCTTTGAGAGGGAAAGGTAAGGCGGCGGCTATCTATAAGAATATATTGTACCTCTAGTGCCGGCTGGTACAGCACGTATTCACCTGGAACAATGTCAGCAATATTTTCAAAAGTATAAATCAATAGATCAGGACAATTATAGCATGAAAGATAATGTGCCTTTAGTGCTGACTTAACTACCGCAATTAAATGGAACCATCATTCACTTCAGGAGGCGTTCCTTTTCGCGTTTTGTACTGCGAATAGATAATAGAAAATGTGAGTGAAGCGACAATGATTGCCAGCGAAATGTAAATGGAAATGTGGATATCAAAATACTCTATAAGCATTTTTACGCCTATAAATATTAGCACCACTGCTATTCCTTGTTGCAGGTAATCAAATTTGTTTACTGCACCTCGTAACAAAAAGAACAAGCTTCTTAAGCCAAGTACGGCAAATATATTTGAAGAGTAAATTACTAATTTATCATCTGCTGTAAAAGGGTCTTCGGCTCTGTCTTTAACCAATGAAACAACGGTGGGAATACTGTCTACTGCAAAAACGATATCTGTGGCAGCTAACATCATCACAACCAGGAATAGGGTGGTAAAGAATACCTTGCCCTTGCTTCTAATTATATATCGTCCATTAGGTTCTAGGTGGCTAATCCTAAAAAATGTGCTAAACCATTTAAAGATCTTGGTATCTCCGGGATTGTATTCTTCCTCGGCTGATTTAAAAAATAATTTAACACCAGTATATAATAAGAACCCTCCAAATATGTAGAGCAACCAATGGAACCTGTTAATTAGTTCGATACCGAGTGCAATGAAAATTATACGAAAAACAATTGCAAGAAGAACACCTATTAATAAAGCGCGAGCGGCATCGCTTTCTTTTACTTTAAAGAAAGAAAAGATCAGGATAAAAACAAACACGTTATCGATACTTAAGCTTTTCTCCATAAGGTAAGCCGTAATATACTTGGTGGCTACTTTCTCTCCTTGTTCGAACCATAGAAATACAAAGAAAGCAATTGACAGTCCCACCCAGAAGATGGATTGATAAAGTGCACTTTTTAAAGTAATAGACTTATTTCTCTTGCTTAAAAAACCCATGTCTATAACGATCGAAAGAAGCAGAACAATTCCAAAGGTTAAGTATGTTACCTGGTCAACAGTCATAGAAATAAAATTGAGTGGCAAAAATACAGGTTTGCAGGAGGCCAACCCATTTTGTTTGCAAAGTCAAAAAGAGTTTCGTCAACTTAAACAAATCTTTAAGCGGTGTAATGTTTGGAGAGGTGTATGGTGTATAAAAATTTGTGGTACAAGTGAGTGAAACAACCGGGGATGCGTAACGTACTTCTGCTGGTCCCCAAAAAATACATTACTATTTAAATTATGCAGAGAAAGCCTTCTTCCTTCGCCACTGGTAGATGGAACCAAAGATTAATACTATGAGGATTGGAAGGCCAATATTTATTATTTGCCAGAAAGTTTTTTGCTCGCTGATCTTTTGCTTATCGAGTAGGCGTAGAGTGAAATCTTTGCCTCGTGTTTCGAGGATGCCGCTTGGACTGACCATGTAATCGATCGCGTTTAGTAGAAACTCTTTGTTGGCAAAACGATAGTTTTCGAGTTGTAGCATTCCCATGCTCATTGGTCCCTGGCTTTGGCTTATTGGGTTTGTCACCAGGTCGCCATCGCTTACCACGATTTGCTTTCCAGGTTTAACTGCAGCGGGGGCAAACGGTTTATTCGACATAACAGCAAGGCTATCACGGAGATCGCTGGTTAAGCGGTTGGCGTA
Source organism: Segetibacter sp. (assembly GCA_028288505.1). Classification (GTDB taxonomy): domain Bacteria; phylum Bacteroidota; class Bacteroidia; order Chitinophagales; family Chitinophagaceae; genus Segetibacter. The sequence goes on from JAQBNN010000137.1 coordinate 22,781, forward strand.
AAGAGAAGTGAAATTACCTTCGAGCAACACGGCCACGGGCACATAGCTTCTATTAAAAAGGCTTAGGTCGTCTTCGGTCTTTACACTTTGCAGGCTTACCAACGCTGGTGTGCTAAGCACACGACTATTTGTATCGCTGGCCAGCAAGATTGTTTTTTTAATACCGGGTGCTTTCACCGTATCAATTGAGCCGGGGAAAATGCTCAAAACGTCATCAATATTTTTAGCAATAGGGTGGGTGCCAGGAGAGTTTAACAATGGATAGTAAGGAAAAGGCACTCTTTGAATTTGCGGTTGATCTCCCATTTGCCCAACCACCAAAGGTTGCTTTGCATTTTTAAGATCCTGCAGCAGATCGGCATTAATTCTAACACCATACCTAAATAACAAGTCTTCTAAATTCAGGTTCTTATCAAAGGCGATAAACTCGGCCGATTGAGTTCTTAGTAAACTATCCATCTCTGCATACAGCTTGTCAACAAACCAGATAACGTTGCCGCCATGCATCACGTATTGGTCGATCTTCAATTTATCAAGGTCACTAAACGGAAGGCTAGGTTTCACTACCAATAACGTCTTCACTGTATCTGCATCAAGTATCCCGTTCTTTAAATCAAACATACCAAAGCGGTAGTTGTTGCTCATGGTCTCGAACAAGTCTTTTACTGTGGGGTTAAGAGGTTCCCCGTTTCCTACTGCATAGGCCACCACGGGAACTTCTTTACGGGTAAGTTTATCAATCGCATCTGCAAACTTAAACTCAAGTAACGCTTCACTGTAGTTCAAAGTCGTTTCTTCATCCATTCCGCTCTTGCCGCTCATTAAATCAACAGCTACCTGTTTACCTTTATACATCATCATTGCAGCCGGAAAAATCAACCGTTCAGTAGTTTCTTCGCCTTCCTTTGCCGATACCTGGTTATTAAAGGGCTGCACCCCGTATTGGACCAGGCTGTCGTAAACATGGTATCGAAGGCTATCTGACAAGCCCTCTCCTGGCCTAAAAAACTGGTATTGTATGTTTGTTTTGCCGTATTCCTTAAACTCGCTCAACAGTTCCTCACTAGCATTGCTAAGCTTCCTAAAGCCAGCGCTTAATTCACCGGTTAAGTATACGTCAATCTTCACTTCATCATCCAGGTTGCGGAGTACGTTTTTAGTAGAGTTGCTAAGAGAAAATCGTTTTTCTTTAGTAAGATCAAGCCTAAAGTGCGTTAAGGAAACGAGGTAAATAATAATTATAAAAGCTGCTGTAAGCCAAAGCCACCAATATTTATTTCGTAATATTTTCTCCAACCCGTTCATAATTTTCTCTCGTTATAATATTTGTTTTCTGGCTTAATATCTTTCCCCGGCATCGTTGTGTCACTCACTTGTACAGTTGGTTCTTAATGCAGCAGATCAGGCTTCTTGTTCGGCCAATTCCTTCAGCCATTCGGGTGAAGATTCTGTAGTGCCATTAATTACTATCCTGTAGCCTTCGTAATCTATTAATGTTATTGATCTCATACCTAAATGAGAACTATAAGGTTCGTTCACTTGCTTTCCTTTTGCTCTCAACATCTCTAGATATGCGTCCAGGTCTCTCACCAAAAATGAAATAGAGATTTTGTTTTCGGGGTAATGCTCTGAAATGTTTAGGTCTACCCCTTCAATTCCTGGATCATATACTTTCAATCCCGGGCGATCCACATGCAGTCTTAATCCCAATGCCTCCCCATAAAATTCTTTAGCCTTTTCGGGTGTGCTGCTGAATATTTCAATTTCGTGAAGCTTCATAATGGTGAGTTTTATTGCTTGTTCTCAATCATCTTCTTATCAAGTTCCTTTCGGTAATTAGTAAAAACAAAGTGATAATAGCAACAAAATACAACACATCTCTCGTATCTACTACCCCGCGGCTAATACTTCTGTAATGGAAGTTTATTCCAAGCATCTCAATATAATAATCCACGCCGCCTTTAAAAGCAGGAAGCTTACTTAGTGCATCGAACCCGCTATATAAAATGAAACAAACAAAAGCTGCTAGTATAAAAGCAACCACTGTATTATTAGTGAAGCTGCTGGTGCACATTCCAACTGCTGTAAATACTGCCGCTAAAAATAAGAGACCTATATAACTTCCGATCGTTCCACCTACGTCAATACCTCCACGTGCGCTTAATTGCTGTATACTTATGGCATAAATTACCGTAGGAATTAAAGCAACCATTACAATTAAAAGGCAGCCAAAATATTTGCCCCAGACAATTTTTGCAGAACTTAAAGGAAGCGTTCTTAATGTTTCAAAAGTGCCGGTTTTATACTCATCGGCAATGCTCCTCATTGTAATAGTCGGGATGAGAAACAACATGATGTAAGGTGCTGTTGCAAAATAGTTATCGAGAGTGGCATAACCAAACTCAAGGATACTGCTATCGGGAAATACAAAAAGGAACAGGCCCATTAGTAATAAAAAAAGTACGATAGCAATGTACCCAGTAAGGCTGCTGAAGAATTGCCGCCATTCTTTTAAGCATATCATCCACATTATTCAAAACTAAGGGGGAATAATAAAATATGCTCTTTTTTTTGCCGCTTCAAGCACCTATGTCTGACAGAAACGAAGAATTTAAAAAAATCTTTACATAAAATGCAGCAGTCCTTAAAAACCTGTTGTCAATACATACAACCCTTTTAAAAGACTTGAATGAATTTTTGCCGCAACCAAAACTAAGTTGTTTTAAGCAAAAGCTTATTACCAAAACAATTCTGCTGATGCACGAAGGGTTGCTTCCTTTTAAGGGTTTAAAGTGGAATCCCTGGAATTTCCAGGGATTTTTTTTATCATCCATCTTATCAAGACTGCTTTAAATTTTTCAGCAATAAAAAAAGCCGATACTTTTTTTGTATCGGCTTTTTTTATTTTTTACAAAAGTTATACTGCAAAGCTTTCTCCACATCCACAACTGCGGCTGGCATTAGGGTTACTAAAGTAAAATCCCTTACCATTTAAACCGTCAGAGAAATCAAGAGTAGTATTTACAAGGTAGAGGAAGCTCTTAAGATCAGTAACAACCTTAACCCCGTTATCTTCAAACTCCTGATCCATCGGCTTCTTTTCGTTGTCGAAATCCATTTTATAACTAAGACCAGAACAACCGCCGCCAACTACAGAAACTCTTAAAAAATATTCTTGTGTGTCTTTTATTTCTGCTTCCTTCATCAGTTTTCCAACCTTTGATGCAGCTTTATCGCTTACATAAATCATAGGTATCCATTTTGAAAATTTGAAAGTGAACTAATTTGAATAGAAGGCATAAACCTTTCAAATTACTACACTTGCAAATTATTTAGTGAACTACGCTTTCTTCGAATTTGATCTGTTCAAGACCATTCTTTTGGCGGTAGTCGTTAATAGCTGCTTTAATAGCATCTTCTGCTAACACTGAGCAGTGAATCTTAACAGGAGGAAGATTTAATTCTTCTACAATCTCCATGTTGTCAATTGCAAGAGCCTGGTCTACGCTTTTACCTTTTAACCACTCTGTAGCTAAAGATGAAGAAGCAATTGCAGACCCACAACCAAACGTTTTAAACTTGGCGTCAGAAATAACACCAGCTTCATCAACCTCAATTTGCAGGCGCATAACGTCACCACATTCTGGAGCACCTACCAACCCGGTGCCCACATTTTTCTTTGACTTATCTAACGTACCTACGTTTTTTGGGTTTTGGTAATGATCGATTACTTTATCTGAGTAAGCCATTTTATTTAAAGTTTTTTAGGTTATTATATTATTGTTCAATAAAGGTTTTCAGTTGAAGAGTGCGACGCAAGGATGTTGAAAAAAGCGTTACTGCCGACCCCAAAAATCTACTACAAAGATATTACAATTTTTTAATGGGCTGCCCACTCAATACTATTAAGGTCAATTCCTTCTTTATACATCTCCCAAAGAGGGCTCATCTCACGCAATTTTAATACAGTAGTTGAGATCTGCTCGATGGTGTAATCGATTTGCTCTTCAGTAGTAAAACGACCAAGACCGAAGCGTAAAGAGCTATGAGCAAGATCATCTCCCAAACCTAACGCCTTTAAAACGTAGCTAGGTTCTAAAGAAGCGCTTGTACATGCAGAACCTGAGCTAAGAGCAATATTCTTGTTGAAGCCCATTAAAAGACCTTCGCCCTCTACGTGCTTAAAGCTAATGTTTGCAACATGCGGCAGACGATGTTCGCGGTTGCCGTTTACATAAGCTTCTTCAATTTTCAGGAGTTCGGTCTCAAGCTTATCACGCAATTTGCTTAGGCGCCTTGCTTCCTCGTCCATTTCTAAAAAAGCCAATTCGCAAGCTTTACCAAAACCAACGATTCCAGGAACATTGAGGGTGCCGCTTCGCATTGCTCTTTCATGTCCGCCACCATCCATTTGGGCAGTAACTTTTACACGAGGGTTTTTACGGCGAACATACAATGCGCCTACTCCTTTTGGTCCGTACATTTTATGCGCGGAAAAAGCCATTAAATCAATGCCGTCTTTTATTACGTCAACAGGAATTTTACCTACCGCTTGCGTAGCATCGGTAAAAAATAATACGCCATTCTTTTTAGCTAAGGCACTTATTTCCCTAATTGGTTGAATAACACCAATCTCGTTATTGCCATACATGATGGAAATAAGGATAGTATTTGGTTTGATGGCGGCTTCCAATTCCTTCAAATCGATTAAACCATCTGCTTTTACGGTGAGGTAGGTTACTTCACCACCCACTTTTTCAATGTGCTTACAGGTGTCTAATACTGCTTTATGTTCAGTAGTAGCGGTAATAATGTGGTTGCCTTTGCTTGCATACATTTCGAATACTCCTTTAATCCCAAGATTATCGGCTTCGGTTGCACCACTTGTGAAAATGATTTCTTTAGGATCTGCACCTATTAATTTTGCCACTTGCTCTCTCGCATAATCTACACCCTCTTCAGCCTGCCATCCAAAAGGGTGGTTACGGCTTGCAGCATTTCCAAACTGTTCGGTAAAATAAGGTAACATAGCCTCCACAACTCTAGGGTCGCAGGGCGTTGTAGCGTTATTATCTAGATAAACCGGTAATTTTAACATATAAATCGATAAATTTTACTTCTGTACTTAATATACAAAAGTAACCAAATAGGCCTATACATTTGTGCCATTAACACAACTAAAACTCTTTTTCCTGATTTCGTAAGGTGTGGCTCTTTTTACTCAATAGATAAAATATTTTTTTTAATGACAAACGTTGAGCATATTGGATTAGCAGTAAGAGATCTTGAAGTTTCGATTCCGTTATTTGAAAAATTGTTTAATACAAATTGCTACAAAACAGAAGTGGTTGAAAGTGAAAAAGTGAAAACTGCTTTTTTCCAGAAAGGGGAAACAAAAGTAGAGTTATTGGAAAGTCTGGACGCTAATGGGGTAATAGCAAGGTTCATTGAAAAGAAAGGTGAGGGCATTCATCATATAGCTCTAGCGGTCAAAGATATTCAAACTGAAATGAAGCGGCTTCAAAATGAAGGGTTCCAGCTACTAAATGAGGAACCTAAGAAAGGGGCTGATAATAAGTTGATTTGCTTTCTTCATCCCAAAGGCACCAATGGCATTTTGATTGAGTTGTGCCAGGAAATAGAGTAGAAAAATTGTAAATGAGGGCAATAATATTTACTCTTTATTTTCTACCGTGTTTAGTTTACTCACCAATCTTTCTCACTTTCCACTGGCAAAATAATAAAGAGATAGCGTTGAAATGCCTGCTCGCGAAAGACACGTATTATCTTGAAAGTAACCTATTGAAACCCTGATGTAGCCCCTGCACCGAAGATCTTCTTCTCGTTGGCATGTGGTTGGATAATAATGCAAGTGAAAACCAAGAACTATGACAAATCCAACCAACTATTTATTCAAAACCTTCTTGTTAGGGCTTGTTATAACGATCACCTCTATTTTAAATCCCGCTTTAGCACAATCTCAAAATATCCAGGTAGTAAACCAGAAATCAAAGGTTACTGTTGTACCTGGCAAAAATCAAATAGGAATTTACATAACAGGTTTTCCTGCTAATACCAGCGTTGTTGTTTTTGACGATGAGGACAACCTAATTTCTGTTGTTTCAACTAATAAGTTCGGTGATGCTTTTATTGCTGCCGACGCAACCATTAAGAATATTATATATGCAAAAACGCTAAACGGCGAAATAATAGTTACAAACAAACCGTATTTACTGGATAACACAGACGGCACACCAGCCGATCCCAAATTCTCCGAAAGGGCTTAGTTTTTAAAAGTGAAGCATAAAAGCTTTCCGTAGGGAAGGCTTTTATCATTTTACGGAAAGAATCGTAAAGAATAAGAGTTTGGTACCAGCGATAGATCGTGTGGCGTCATCGTTGCGTCGCAATCCGTTCGTCTTTTGTACTACCATTTATCTTGAGTCTAATAGCGCCATAGCCGAATAAGGTACAAAAAGTACAAGTGAGTGACACAACGATGTTTAATAGTAGAACTGGGGCTAAGTACAAAATCATCCCTCGTAGGTGCTGAGGGACGCGAAGAGAAGTGTTATAGACCTATTTTCTCAATGGCTAATTGTGCGGCTATTTGGCTGGCGTCTTTTTTATTGTAGCCTTTTCCCAAGGCCAACTGCTCACCATCCACCACTGCAGCAATGGTAAAAACCCGGCGATTATTTTCTAGTTTTTCGTCCAGCATCTTAAACTCGAGGATCTTGCCATTCTTACTAGCCCAACCTATCAGTTTATTCTTCAGGTTTATATCAATGTTTTCCAGCTCGTCAACAAAAAGGTGTTGGATGATCATTTGCTTTTGCACCCATTTCTGGGTTTTCTTGTAACCCTTATCCAGGTAAACTGCACCAACTAATGCTTCAAGAGTATTGCCAAATATTTGGCTGCCTTTTAGGGACCCATCGAACTTGTTGTACAATGCAAGTTTTTTAATGCCCATTTTTATAGCAAGATCGTTTAATTGTTGGCGATTAACCATTTTGCTACGCATTTCGGTAAGAAAACCTTCGCCTTTGTAGGGGTATTTTTTAAACAGGTAGTCGGCTACGATGGTGCTAAGTACGGCATCTCCGAGGTATTCAAGCCGTTCATTGTTCTCGTCTGCGCCCTCTTTAATGGAGCGATGGCTTAGGGCGGTAGTATACAAAAAAATATTGCCGGGTTTTATGCCCAGCACATTTTGTATTTGTTTATCAAAAGATTGTTTCTTGTCCTTTTTTCCGGAGAATATGCCGAAGAATACCACGGGATTAAGCTACATATTTTTTTACAATAACTGCAGCATTATGTCCACCAAAGCCAAATGTATTGCTTAATGCAGCATTTACCGGCCTTGCTTGGGGTTTGTTAAAAGTGAAGTTTAACCTAGCATCCAGATCCGGATCATCAGTAAAGTGGTTAATTGTTGGAGGAATCATGCCGTGAACGATTGCCTTAATACACGCAATCGCTTCAATTACTCCTGCAGCGCCAAGGCAGTGGCCTGTCATGCTTTTGGTTGAACTTATATTTAATTTGTATGCGTGCTCGCCAAACACGTGTGTAATTGCTTTTAATTCTGCTCCATCTCCTAATGGAGTAGATGTTCCATGTGTGTTGATGTAATCAATTTCCTCTGGTTTCATTTGGGCGTCGTCTAATGCGCACAACATCACATTTTTTGCACCTAAACCTTCAGGGTGTGGTGCGGTTATATGATGCGCATCGGCAGTAGCACCACCTCCAGCAATCTCGCAATAAATTTTAGCGCCCCTTGCAATTGCGTGGTCCAGGTCTTCGAGTATTAATGTACCCGAACCTTCCCCCATAACAAATCCATCCCTGTCTTTATCGTAAGGCCGGCTAGCGATCAGGTAATCTTCATTACGTTCGCTTAATGCTTTCATTGCATTGAAGCCGCCAATGCCTGCTTCGCTTATTACCGCTTCGCTTCCGCCAGTTACTATAATATCAGCTTTGCCTAATCTTATATAATTAAATGCGTCAATAATTGCATTGGTTGAAGAAGCACATGCGCTAACAACAGCGAAGTTTGGCCCTCTAAAGCCGTGACGCATAGATATTTGGCCGGCTGCAATATCCATTATCATTTTAGGGATGAAATAAGGGTTGAAACGTGGTGTACCATCGCCTTTCGCAAATTCCATTACTTCCGTTTGAAAAGTCATAATTCCACCAATTCCACTGGCAAAAATTACTCCTACACGGTCGGGGTTTACGTTTTCTTTGGAAATGTTTGCATCATTTATAGCCTCATCGCTCGATACTAATGCTATTTGAGTGAAGCGGTCAATCTTGCGGGCTTCTTTTTTGTCAATAAAGTTGGTTGGTTGAAAATCCTTAAGTTCACAGGCGAACCTTGTTTTAAACTTAGCAGCATTAAACTGGGTAATAAGATTAGCTCCTGAAACTCCATTAATTAATCCATTCCAATATTCTTCTAGGTTGTTTCCAATTGGAGTTAAAGCGCCAATTCCAGTTACAACTACTCTTTTTAATTCCATACGTGCCTGAGATTTTAAAGTGATAAATCCGCCTACAGATGCAGAAAGCATATGTAGGCGGATTATTAATTATTGCTAATAAAAGGAAATGGGCCGTTTATTTAGCATGCTCTTCCAGGTAAGCTACAGCCTGACCTACAGTAGTTATAGTTTCAGCTTGCTCATCAGGAATGGAAATATTGAATTCTTTTTCAAATTCCATAATTAATTCAACGGTGTCCAAAGAATCGGCACCTAAGTCATTGGTAAAAGAAGCTTCAGTTGTTACCTCTGCTTCGTCCACTCCTAATTTGTCAACAATGATTTTCTTAACTCTTGTTGCGATGTCTGACATTGTTATAAAGTTTAGTTACGGGTGCAAAAATATATATTTTGGTAAATAAGCAAGGGAATAGGGAGTTTTTATTTATTCTACCACTATTGTCCTAAATATTGAATTATCAATAGTTATACATAAAAAATATGCCGTCTATCCTTATACTTCCCGTTTACACTTATTTAATAATCGTTATATAGCTTCTTTTGCCTAAGTTTTTCTGGAACAGTTTTTTTAGTTAAACCTTCTGTTTATCTGCTTTCTGTTATTACTTTCAATTTTTTAAAGACAGCTATTTAAATTAATATTGAATATTGATTGGTAAATTGTAAACATAAATTCTTCTATGCCTTTAAAGATATTAGACCATGGTTCCCGGGAATATAAGCATATGATTGATTTGCGATACCAGATTTTGCGCAAGCCCTTAGGTCTGGAATTTAATGAAGAAGATCTTAAAAAAGAGGAGAGTGATATATTAATTGGTGCTTACGAAGATGAGGAAATGTTGGGTTGTTGTTTATTAACTGCGGTGAGTAAAAATAATGTGCGATTAAGGCAAATGGCCGTAAAACCAGGTCTGCAAGGGAAAGGAATAGGTAGGGCTTTAATGCAATTCGCTGAGAATATTTCTCGAGATCGTGGCTACAAAAAAATATCTATGCATGCCCGCAAATCAGCCGTGGGATTTTACGAAAAGCAGGGCTACATAGTAGTAGGTGAGGAGTTTGAGGAAGTTACCATACCTCATTATGTGATGGAAAAAAGCCTCTGATTATTTCTTTCGTTTTGGAATATGTTCGTGCAAAAATCTTCTTAATTCATCTATTTGATCGTCCTTTTCAACTGCCTCTTTTGGCACCAGAAAAAAGGATCTCGCATTAAAGTATAAATGAAAAAAGTGTGGGCTTTCGTAATAGGAAGTAAACCTGTTCCATTCCCAGTCGGTAGAGCTTTTGCCATTCTCTAACCGGACAAAATCTGCAGAAAAAACCATCCTGAAGGTGTCATTAAAAGTGCTTGCTTTCCTATAAACGGCTGATGGCAAAAAATACCAGAACGCTATCATTAACCCTACCCACAAAGCTGAGCTAATTAAAAAAGCAATGGGTGATACTTTTTTAAAATAGAAAAGGCCTGCCGAAAAAATAGCAAATACATTTACGAGGATCATTAAAATTCGTATCTCCGGCCTGGTTATAAAATGGTATCGTAATGCCTGTAATACCTTCTTTTTATCATATCCAAAAAATATTTCCATGTAGTTTTTTTGAAAGGCTCAAAAGTATGGATATCGACTTGCATTTTAGCACCGCGTCTTTCTTCTTAAAGTAGTTTTGAATTTTGTACCCGGCAGTTTCAGCCCTGTGGATCTTTACTTGCGTCGCACTCTTGTACTTTACAAGCTTCATGCAGCCCTTCTGCAACTTGTTTAGGGTGGTGGTGCGGGTAGGATGGGTGAGTAGAGGAACACTTGTACAAGTGAGTGACCCAACGATGCTGGGCAGAGATGGAAATGCTTAAAAACAAAAAAGCCACCCAAAAAATCAGGTGGCTTTTTTTTTTTACCTTTTCCTTATCTCTTTTGACGGCGCTTTGGGAAGAAGTTACCAGTTTTGCGGTTGTTACCTTCAGGAGAACCTGGGGCAATCATCGCACAACGGAAACCTACAGTGTTACTGCTTTGTCCTTCTTCTAAAAAGCGGCGGTTACCAGGGCTTAACCAATAAGCTCTGTCGTTCCAGCTACCACCTTTAATTACTCTTGATTCGTCGCTAACAAGTGTTGTTAAGCCATAACCATAAGAAGTTCCGCTTAAACTGTCACCATCTAAATAGTTAATTGCATAAGATCTTTGGTAGTTACGACGAAGACGTAGGGTTGAATCAACTTCATCAATCATTTTAATTCTACCAATGCTGTCTCTTAAGTTACCCTGGCCACCTTCCATATCAACTTTTTGGAAACGGTTACCACGATAAGGGTTAAAATCATCAGCATCAACATTTGTAAGCGGACGATAAACATCGGCAACCCACTCACTTACGTTACCACTCATATTGTATACACCAAATCCGTTTGGAAAGAATGCCGTTACCTCTGCTGGTATAGCCGAACGATCGTTCAAACCTCCTGCAACTCCCATGTTATCACCACTTCCACGCTTAAAGTTAGCAAGGAAGCTACCTTGCCAGTTTCCGCGGCGAGTAGCACGCATGTTATCAAAACCTTCATTATTCCAAGAGTAAATCTGCCTGTTGCTTACAAGTTCCTCCCCACGCTTTTTCTCGCTTGTACGTACTTTCGGGTTTTGGTTAATGTACCCTAGTGCAGCATATTCCCACTCCGCTTCTGTTGGTAAACGATAGCCTGGTAATAAAATACCATCATCGAATTTTACATAGTTACGAGGACGGCCCTGCGCATCTTTAAGACCTGTTTTGCTACTCTTAGGTTTACCAGGTACACCTTGGTACTCGCCCATTAAATAGGCTTTAGTATTAAAGTTTTCCTGTGCACCTCCGTTTAATTCAGTTTTAATAGCATTTTTATTTTGGTAGCCAGTCTTAACCAATTCGTTTTGGTTAACACGGTCTGTACGCCAAACACAAAAATCATGAGCCTGCTTCCAGTTTACACCTACTACAGGGTAGAAGTTGTAAGATGGGTGACGGAAATAATATTCAACATAAGGCTCGTTGTAAGCTAGTTCGCTTCTCCACACCAAAGTATCGGGTTTGGCAGTTTCTAAAACTTGCTCGTATTGAGGATCGCTAAACACGTTTTCTATCCAGTGGATGTACTCACGGTAGTGAACGTTCGCTACCTCTGTTTTATCTATAAAAAACGAGTTGACAGTTACACGACGAGGAATATTGTTCCAGTCGCCCATAACATCCTCAGTGGTTGCACCCATTGTAAAAGTACCACCCTGAACGAACACAAGACCGGGGCCTGTTTTAATATCTTTTGCTTTAGCTACATTGTAGCCGCCCATGTTTTTGTCGTTGTAGTTCCAACCGGTCATGTCCGACTTTCCAGCCTTATTTTTAGGTTTACATGAACCGAATAGTGATACAACTCCTAAAATCAATAAAAGATTTTTAAGACGCAATACTTTTTGCATTTAAGAAAATTTAACTCTTGATGAACGTGATTAAAAGTAGAAATATTGTATCGGCGGATGAGTTTGAATGCGAATATATAAGAAATAATCTTTTCTCCAAGTTGTATGAGGATAGTAAGAATGTTATGGAAAATCTAATTTTATAAAAATCCTACTAATTGCATCCCGTGCCCTTATTGTTGGGTAGATACACTTAGAAGATTATAAATCTACAGAAATAAAGCGTCTTTTACGTCTTTCTACAGAAGCTTATTTCAAGTGATGCAGCTTTAACGTAAGAAATACTATCTATAGTATTTCCTTAAAAACATCTTTGTTTGAGGTTTATAATAAAAGGTGCAATTAATCAATTTTTAATCTGCTCAAGGTAATAACATAGTAGACGAGCGAGTTTTAAGCTAATTATAACTAACGCTGCGTATTTCTTGTAGCGTATGAGCAAATTCATTATTTTGTGCCGCTAAAACAATAATTCTATAGAAGAATTTTACTTAAAACATTCATAAAAAGTAATGAAACAAATAACACTGAAGACTGCTGCGATATTATTGGGATTATCTTTTTCGGGAATTTCTTTCGCTCAAGATGCTAATAAAATTAATGTTGTTACTAGCGCTGTTCCTTTTTTACGAATTTCACCCGATGCAAGAGCAGGTGGCATGGGCGATGTAGGGATAGCTACTTCTCCTGATCCTAATTCTTCTTTTTGGAACCTTGCAAAAGCTCCCTTCGCAACAAGTCCGGTGGGTATATCTGCTACATACACTCCGTGGTTACGTGATCTTGGTTTAAACGATGTTTACCTTGCTTCTCTAGCCGGTTATTATAAATTAGATGACGACCAGGCTCTCTCATCTTCTATTCGCTACTTCAGTTTGGGAAACATTCAGTTTACAGACTTTGCAGGGAACGAGTTGCAGTCTTTTCGTCCCCGTGAATTTTCTATTGATTTTGGATACAGCCGTAAATTAAGTGAGAAGTTAGGCGTTGGTGTCGCTCTTCGTTATATAAATTCAAACCTGGCTGGTGGGCAGTCATTAAATGGTGTAAGCTATAAGTCTGGAAACGCAGTAAGTGGCGATTTATCTTTATTTCATACTGGTGTAAACTCGATTGGACATGGTTGGAATTGGGGCATTACTCTAAGTAACCTCGGATCTAAGATTGGATACACAACTGATGCTCAACAAAAAGATTACATACCAGCAAACTTAGGCTTAGGCATTGCTCATAATTGGGTTTTTGATGAGACAAACAAAATTACGTTAGGTTTAGATATTAATAAATTATTAGTTCCAACGCCTCCGTCGTTAACTGACAGCGCTAATTTAGCAGAATACAGAAATAAGAGTGTTATAAGCAGTTGGGCAAGTAGTTTTGGGGATGCTGGAAGCTTTGGGGAAGAATTAAAAGAATACCAGGCTTCAATAGGTGCCGAATATAGCTATAACAACCAGTTTGCTATGCGGGCAGGATACTTTTATGAAGACAAATTAAAAGGAAACCGTAAGTACTTTACACTTGGAGTAGGATTACAATATAATGTTCTAGGGTTAAATTTTTCTTACCTCATTCCTTCGGGAAATGGCGTAAACAGAAATCCTTTATCGAATACCTTACGCTTTGGTTTAGTGGTTAACCTTGGTGGTGATGCCCCGGCTGCGGCAAGTAAGTAAAAATTTTTACTGGCAATAAAAAAAGCGAAGGCATTACCTTCGCTTTTTTTATTGCCAGTAACTAATGCTATTGCTGCAGGAAAAACAAAAAGTACAAGAGTGCGACGCAACAATGATTAAGACTGTTGTCCTGCCCGGTACAAAAAAATATTAAGATTAGTAATTAAGGCTGTCAGCTAAAAGTTATCGAATGTATAGAATTGGTTCAGGTATCGATTTTCATAAGTTAGTAGAAGGACGTGATCTATGGTTAGGGGGTGTGAAAATCCCACACACAAAAGGAGCTTTGGGCCATAGCGATGCTGATGTGCTTTTACATGCTATTTGCGATGCTTTGCTCGGCGCTCTTTGTTTAGGAGATATTGGTGTTCATTTTCCAGATACATCTTCTGAGTTTAAAGATATTGACAGCAAGATTCTGCTGAAAAGGACTTACGAACTTATTACAAGCGAGGGATACAAGGTGGTGAATATTGATACTACAATTTGTCTTGAGCTTCCTAAAGTAAAGCCGCATGTTGCTGCTATGCAAGAGGTGATTGCCGGCATTCTTAATGTTACCGCAAAAGATGTCTCCATAAAGGCCACTACTACCGAGAAGATGGGATTTGCAGGGAGGGAAGAAGGACTAGTGGCGTATGCTACAACTCTATTGCAGAAGGTTTAATCGTTATTGTGTAACCAATTATTTCAGCTCTTGGAAAAAATAAGCGTTCATATAATTAATAATTCTTCGAATCCTTTACCTGCTTATGCAACGGAAGGATCGTCGGGGATGGATCTTAAAGCTTTTATTGATTCTGATATTACTTTAAGTCCGTTGGCGAGAAAATTAGTTCCTACAGGTTTATTTTTAGAATTACCTGATGGTTACGAAGCTCAGGTACGACCTAGAAGCGGGTTAGCAATAAAACAGGGGATAACCTGTTTAAATACTCCCGGCACCATTGATGCAGATTACCGTGGTGAGATAAAAGTTATACTTATAAACCTATCGAACGAGGACCAAACAATTCGTAACGGAGAGCGGATTGCACAAATGGTTTTTCAAAAAGTAGAAAAGGTTGTTTTAACTGAAGTTGATGCATTAAATGAAACCGTAAGAGGTGAAGGAGGATTTGGCCACACGGGAAAACAATAATTATCTATGAAAATTCGAAGTGTCGTTTTTGCTTTATTACTATTGGTGCTGGGATGTCGTCCTGCAAGAAAAGTACAGAAGATACAGGAGGCAATATCTAAATCAGATACTACAGCGACTGTAGTAGTTAAAAATAATCAATCTGTTGATTCAGCAGCCGCTAACAGGAACGAGATTTATAAAAAGGTAACGTCTAACGTTATCAGGTACAAAACATTTTCTGCAAAGGTGCGGGTTGAATATGATGGTAAGGATGGAGGAGATGAAGCAATCGCCTTTATAAGGTTGCAGAAAGATAGTGTTATGTGGCTTTCATTGCGTGGTCCGTTGGGTATTGAGGGCTTCAGGGTTTTAATTACAAAAGACAGCGCGAAGGTTATGAACCTTTTAAAGAAAAGTTACCAATTGCGAAGCATCGGCTATCTCCAGGAGATTACTAAGTTGCCCTTTAATTTTACAACTCTACAAGATCTTGTGGTTGGGAATCCTATTTTTATTGACTCTAATATTGTTTCATACAAAGCCAATACAAATAACCAGTTGCTCGTTCTAATGATAGGTAAAGTATTTAAACATCTTATCACGTTAGATAATAGCACGAACCTGTTGGTGCATAGTAAACTTGATGATGTTGATGCTTCGAGGAATCGAACAAGCAGTATTTCATTCACTGATTATCAAAATACTGCAGGCTTTCCATTTTCAACTAAAAGAAGAATATCTGTGGCAGAGCAATCAAAACTGGATATAAATCTTGATTTTAAACAATACGATTTCAACAAGCCTTTAACTTTTCCTTTCACTATTCCTAAAAATTATAAGCGACAATAATCATAGTTTAGTAAAATACGTTTACCGTAGAATAAAGCCCTTTAGCTTATGATCAAAAAAGTCATATTCCTTGTACTGGTATCCGCCTTTTCTCTTGGTGCCATAGCCCAACAATCAAAAGAAGAATTACAGCGAAAGCAACAAGCCTTACTCAGGGAAATTGGTGATTTAAATAAGACCCTTAAGAGTATCAGGGCTAGTAAAACAAAATCTTTGGCCAATTACAATCTTGTAAAAAGGAAGATTGAGGCAAGGGAAGAGCTCATTCAAAACATCAATAGAGATCTTAGAATTCTTGACGATAATATTTATTTATCGCAGGTAGAAATTAATAAACTTAGGCGGGAGTTGGATACACTAAAAGGTGAGTATGCAAAGAGCTTAGTATTCGCCTATAAAAACCGAAGTAACTACGACTATCTTAATTTCATTTTTTCTGCATCAACTTTTAACGATGCAATTAAAAGAATTACTTACTTAAAAAGCTATAGGCAATACCGTGAACAGCAGGTAACTAACATCGAAAAGACGCATGCTCTTATTGAAAATAAAATTGCTGGACTTAACAACACAAAAAATCAAAAGAGCCTTGCATTAAAAGATCAGAACGTGCAATTGAAAGATCTTGAAGAGGATCGTAAAGAGCAAAACGATGTTGTTACAAAACTAAAAGGCCAGGAACAAGAGTTGGCTGTGCAAATTAAAAGAAGGGATAATGAGCGTAGGGCGATGTCGAGAGCAATTGCAGCAAGTATTAAACGGGAGCAAGCTGAAGCAAGAAAAAGAGCGCTGGAATTGGCAAATAGAAAGGCTGAAGATGAAAGAAAACGTAGAGCTGCACAAGCTGCTAATAATGCAGCAAGGCCAAATACCAGTAGCGAGCCTACCGAAGGCGTAGCTACTACTAAAAAGTCAAGCACTCGTACTTACAGCCCTTTTGAGTCGACTGATGAAGGTCGGGCTCAATCATTAAACTTTGAGGGTAATAGGGGACGTTTGCCTTGGCCAGTAGATGCCGGTGTGGTCTCTATTCCTTTTGGTTCCTACAACGTACCGGGAAGCAAGATCCGTGGGCAGAGCGACGGTATTACCATTGCACTTCCTACCGGTTCTTCAGTAAAGGCTGTAGCTGACGGAGAGGTTTCGTCGGTCTTCGATCTTGGCGGAGAGCAGGCTGTATTGATCCGGCATGGAAAATACTTTACAACGTATAGTCATCTTTCGAGTTCAAATGTTAACCGCGGTCAGCAGGTTAGAGCAGGTACGGTAGTAGGCCGTGCTGCTGCAAACGAAGAAGGTGAGGGCGAAGTATTATTTATGGTTACGAATGAAAAAGGCGGTCCGTTAAATCCTCAATCGTGGTTGCGGGGGAGATAGAATGACTTAATTAATTATAGCTAAAATTTAATAAACCCGACCAGCAATGGTCGGGTTTATTATTAAGTCAGTTTTTTGTTGACCAAACTTGTTTGCTACTATTTTGCAGCCGTTGCGTCGCACTCTTGTACTTGTATTAATTCTATTCAGCAAAGGGCAGCACAACTTCTTTTAGGCCATCCTTATTCTTGGGTAGATATGAAGCTATTAAACTAGACAACCGCAGCAATTAACCCTTCTTTATTGCTGACAATTGATTTACAGATAAAGTGATTGCGACGCAACGATGATGCTATGAAAGACTGAAGCTGGTATCCTAAACCTGTCTAAATATTAATGATAGAAGAAGATCACAAACAGGTGTAAAATAACAAAGGCTTCCTGTGGGGAAGCCTTTGTTATTAGTATTAAATTTATTAGTAAGCATAAAGCTTTTCGTAATATTCATGCGCCATCCTGTTACTGTCAAACTGGAAACGCACATCACGCATGCCGTTCTTAATTACTTGTCTCCATGTATCGGGGTGCTTGTAGTAAGCAGGGATGATCTGGTTTTCCAAAATCTCGTACAATTGGTTTAGATCGTATTCGTCCTGCTCCTGCACGTGCATGTTCTCGTAGTTAGCCTTGGGAACAACATAACCATTATTGCCATGGTTTACAAACTCTGGTATCCAACCATCGTCGGTGCTAAAGTTTACCGCACCGTTCATAGCCGCGGTCATACCACTCGTTCCAGATGCTTCACGTGGTACCCTTGGATTGTTAAGCCAAATATCAGCGGCCTGCTTTAAGCGCTTGCTCAGTGCAAGCTCGTAGCCTACTAATACTGCTACATTTTTGTAGCCCTTACTTAAGTTAACCAGGTGATTGAAATCACTGATAGCGGGGTAATCTAGTGGGTAAGGTTTACCTGCCCAAATTATTTGAACAGGGGTATCAAGATTATTAACAAGGCGGCTAAACCTTTCAAGGTCTCTTGTAATTAATTCAGCTCTTTTATATCCTGCAAAGCGGCGAGCCCAAACTATTGTAAGTGCGTTGGGATCAAAGATCTTTCCTGTTTGATCTGCTACGATTTCGAACGCTCTTTTCTTTAGGTGCCTTTTCCTATCGTCAAACATGGGATCGTTACCTTCCTCCATGAATTTATACAATTGCTTATCGGCCCAATAGCGCCAGTTCTGAGCATTTGTAATTGAAATGATGGGGCAAATATTTTCGTAATGACTCCACATTTCGCGGCTTACTACACCATGTAATGCGGATACGCCATTAGCAATTTTTGCAAAACGCAGAGCAGCTAATGAGTGGTTGAAAAGATCGTCTTTCATTCCTGTTACACGCCTTACTTCTTCAAGCGGCATTCCGCAGAAGTAGCCCATTTTGTTGCAGAGGTAAATGTCATGTTTTTCATTACCTGCTTCCTCTGGTGTATGTGTAGTAAAAACAAGCTTCTCCTTTAACTTATCTATGCTTTTATACTTATTGATTAAATAAAACGCTGCCGATAATCCGTGTGCTTCATTCAAATGATATTTATCAGGATTGAATCCTATTTCGTCTACGAGTTTAGCGCCTCCAATACCTAGCAAAATAAACTGTGCTACTTTGGTAGAGATGTTTGCATCGTACAACCTGTGAGTGATTGTTTGCGAAACATAATCGTTCTCAGGAAGGTCGGTGCTCAATAAGAACAACGGCGCACTTTGGAAAGTGTTCGGATTTAGATAGTAAGCCTTTACCCAAACCGGGTGATCATGTATGTCAATCTGGAATTTTATTCCTGTATCCTCAAGGTATGAGTGTACTTTCTCCATCCATGTTACCTGTAAAGTCTGGTCCTGGTTACGAGCCTGGTC
>JAQBNN010000127.1 GCA_028288505.1 Segetibacter sp.
GCTTTCCTGCTACTATTAAACATCGTTGTGTCACTCACTTGTACCGCTGTAGTTGTTTCGGCAAGTCAAAGCCGTTGCATTTGGCCTTTAGCTTTTCCACTTTCGAGTTTTGCATTTTTAATTTTGCATATTGCACTCTGCCTTTTCAATTTTTATTGCTCAATAACTTTTAGTAAAGTACCTGCTGCTAAAGCATCGGTAAGGGCCATACCATTTACAACAGCCATTTCCTCCAAACGCTTTTCGGGCACCTTGTATTGAAGCAACAGCTGCCGTAACGTACCAGCTTTGGTTACCGTTTTTAGCCTTACCCTTTCTGGTTGGCGGTTTAGTTTGGCAGGGTCTGTTAATACCTTAAAGCCTTGCATAGTATTGGTGAAGGAAGCTGTATAATTATTAAAATCAGTTGAATTGCTCACGCCCAGCAACACATAGTAACTCTGGCCATGTTGTATTACATAGCTTAAGGTTCTAACCACGGCCTGCTGTTGTTGCTGTTGTTGCTGTTGTTGTTGTTGTTGTTGCACCTGGTCGGCAACCATAGCAATTGCATTTAAACCGTTTACGGTAACATTGTTCGATGATTGCGCCTGCAGGTTAAATTGCTTTAGTACATTGTTTGCCGCATCCTGCAACGACTGGCCAGGAACAAGGGTTAACATCATTAATGCTTTACCATCTTTGGGTGCCATTTGCACACGCTGGGGGTTGTTTTGGTAAGCCCATGTGGCGGGCACCGGAAACTGGAATTTTAAAACAGGATGATAGAAAACATTGTTCTCGAGAAAGCCTTGCTGGGGATCTTCTCCATAAATCAAACCCTCTATCCTTTTAAGGTAAGTATTGCGGTTAACGAGTGGATTAGTAAGATTAAGGTCTTGTTTCCATTTTGTGGCTAACTGGCCTACCGTTACATTCCTGTCTCCGGGATTAGGGTGGGTAGACAAGAAAGCAGGTAATTCTTCTGACCCGGTTTCGGCCGACTTACGCTCAAGGGTTTTAAAGAAACCTGCCATTTGGTGCGCATCGTAGCCAATTTTAGAAGAATACTCAACTCCCAGTTCATCAGACTGTCTTTCAGCATCGCGGCCGAATTTTAAGAATAGCAAGCCTAAACCCTGCGAAGCCTGCTCAGCAAACTGCGCCAACTCTGGTTTTAGCACCATAGAGGCTATTAAGCCTAACTGCCCCAGCAACTGGTTTCTTTGTTGGGCTACCGAGTGTCGTGCAGTTACGTGTCCTAGCTCGTGGCCTAGCACACCCGCAAACTCAGCTTCGTTATTAAAGTGGGCCATAATACCCCGGGTAAAATATACGTAGCCTCCGGGCACCGCAAAGGCATTTAACACATCGGAGTCTACAATTTTAAATTCGTAAGCAAGATTGGGGCGGTGAGAAATAGCTGCCATTTGTTTTCCTTTGGCAGTAATAAAATTTTGTAGTGCAGTATCCTTATACAAACCAAACTGCGCAATAATTTGCGGATCGGCTTCTTTGCCCATAGCAATTTCTTGTGCTTCGCTCATTAGCACCACCTGTCGTTTACCGGTAACAGGATTTCGGGCACAGCTATTAACAAGAAAACTAAACGCAGTAAGAGCGACTATTAATGAAAAGTTTTTCATGACTGACAAAAGGATTTTAATAAGTGCATTATAGAAAATCGTTGATATGCAATGAAAGTGCCAGACACGTATGGGCATTTTATGGGAATACTACCAGTAGTTGCTATTCAGGCATGCTTCTACCTTCAACCTGCAACTTACTACTTAACACCTACCATTACGATTACTTTTAACCACAGAGAAATACAGGAGTGGAAGCACAGAGTACACAGAGTTGAGTGATCCTTTTGGCTTTTGCATTTTGCATTTTACATTTAGCACTCTACCTCTTCCCTCTCCTGGTTATGGGTTTGCCATACTTCTTCTTCATTTGGTCGCGTCTTGTAACCCTTTTGTTGGCCTTGCTGTTCTTTGCCGACTTTTCGTGAAAGGAGGCGCCACGTTCTTCCTTTTTAGGGATCTTAACCTGAATCTCTTTCATGTATACCTTGGGTTTTTCATCCTCGGTAAGCTCTGTGGAGATCTGGAGGTGGGCTGGCAGAGGTGATAAGGGGATTTGCAGTCTCATTAAGCTTTCTATCGCTTCACGGGCATCTTTTTCTCGCTCTGTAATAAAACTGATGGCGATACCTTTTTTATCGGCACGGCCGGTACGGCCAATGCGGTGTATGTAATTTTCAGGAACGGGCGGAAGGTCGAAGTTTATTACGTGGGTTACTTCTGCAATGTCTATACCACGGGCAACAATATCGGTGGCTATAATAAATTTATAAGTGCCGTCTTTAAACAGCTTAACTGTATTAAAACGGTGGTTTTGTTCTTTGTTGGAATGTATAACACCTGCAGCACCGGCGAAAGCAGGTTCGAGTTGCTCGTACAGTTCATCTGCGAGTTTTCGTGTTGCTGCAAATACCAATACTTTGGTCATGGTCTCATCTTCTGTAAGTAGCAACTTAAGCAGGTTTACCTTGGTATAAAAGTTTGGTACTTCGTAAGCTGTTTGCAGAATGTTTTCAACGGGGGTACCAGCAGGGGCAGCTTCAATTCTTTCAGGGTCGTTAAAGAAGTCGTTCATTAAAGCTTCTACCTCTTCAATAAGTGTAGCAGAGAACAACAGGTTCTGCCGCTTGGGTGGAAGCAGGTCGAGTATGTTTTTTAGCTGGGTGCGAAAGCCAAGGTTGAGCATTTCATCTACTTCATCTATCACCAGTTTTTTTATACTCTTTACTTTAAAAGCACCGGCCATAGCAAGGTCGTACAACCTACCGGGGGTGGCTACCAATATATCGAAGCCGTTCTGCATTTCGAGCTTTTGGGTATTAATGTTGGCGCCGCCATACACGCCTACTGCTGTTATGCTTAAATAAGTGGAAAGTTTTCTAACCGCTTCCACAACCTGGGCAACCAGCTCGCGGGTAGGCACCACTATCAGGATCTGCGGCTCCTTTACTTTTGCAAACTTCCATTGGTTGAGCAACGGCAATAGGTAGGCTAATGTTTTACCGGTTCCTGTTTGGGCAATGCCACATA
This sequence comes from Segetibacter sp., assembly GCA_028288505.1. GTDB lineage: Bacteria > Bacteroidota > Bacteroidia > Chitinophagales > Chitinophagaceae > Segetibacter. The sequence goes on from JAQBNN010000127.1 coordinate 3,096, forward strand.
CATCTGCGCCACTCATTACTACAGAAAATACTTTCTCCTGGATGGTGGTGGGTGTAGTATAGCCGAGGTCGGTAAGGGCGTTGTATAAATGTTTATTAAGATTAAGATCCTTGAATGTCATAGGTAGTAAAATGAGGGGCAAAGGTAGGGCAAGCTAGTGCACCTAGCGGCCCTTACGCTTAATTTAAATTAGGCGAAGGGGCCGTCTCATTCAAAACCATGGTACATTTAAGCGTTTCATAATTGCCAGGTGTTTAGCCGGCACTATAGGTGTTAACTACCAAAGAAGGTTTACTTAGTTACTACTATCAGTTGCAAATATTAAGGCAGGCGGAGAAGGATCGAGATAAAAGTCCTGGAAAGTTTTAGGTGTAATAGGCATGAAACTATTACTCACTTCTGTTACCCTATACTTAATGTGATGCTTTACCGTCTTATATTCTGTGGGGATTAGCATAATAGAAGACTGACTAGATCCATAAAATTTTTGAAGTGCCTCTTTATTTAATGTAAACTGCGATAGAATGAGTTTTTTATCCACCTTGTAAGTGTACTTTTGTGTATGGTGTAAGGGTATGGCTATAACTTTATCCGACATTACAGCATAACACATTAAGATATAGATGTCGTTCCATCTTTCGGCATTATTTTGCATTGGTTGAAATACGAATTGCTGGAAGTTAGGCAGGCTACGATACTTATTCAAGGTGTCTCCGTCGAGAACAGCGCTTTGAAACACCACTTTTGCAAAATAACTGGATGCAAACTTTTCGTCCTTTTTGAAGGATAATAACATTGTAAGAGTGGCAAGGAGACAGAAAACTACTGAAGCTTTACTTATTCTTAACATAGGTTCTGGTTTAATAATTTAGTCGTTAAAACTTACTAAACCCAATATAGATAATAAAATTAATATTTGCAACCCCTGCTATAAATAATAACCATGTTGTTGCTTAAACCGCCTTACCATGGCTTAGTAAAAGCGGGTATACACTACCTTACAAGTACGTGCTTTGGCTTCTCCTGTTACATAAGGCGCTCTAAAATGTATTTGCTGAGGGACAACAGGTTTTACTAAGTTCATTCTTGTGATGAAGTATTTAATCCTTAAATAATAAAAGCTGCCAAGGCAGCTTTTATTATTCTATTGTAGATATCGGACTTTAGTTGAATTGCGCCGCTACGTATTCAAGCAACTTTTCGTCGCTCATTTTGTTTGACGTGCTTTCTTTTGTAACCGCGTTTTTATACTGCGGTGTTCCAGCAAGGTATTTTATAAATTGCTCCTGTGCAGTACCGGTACCTGTTACGTGCAATTCGTCAACGTTTTGCATATAGGCAGTTATTTCTTTGTATAGCTTTTGCAGGCCACCCTTTTCTGCATTGTTTGCTGCATTCTCGCTTGAATTACCCTCGCTGCTAACCTTAGCAGTACCAAGAATAACAAATTCACCAGAGTCTGTATTCTCCCTGCCTACTACCACTGCGCTATGAGAATCCATCCAAACGCCGAATTGCTTTTTATTTGCTGACATATTAAGTATTTAGCGTGAAGGGTTCAAAAAGCATACCCTTAAAAGGATTGTAGCCAAATTGTCTTGTAAGGCTGTACACTTTAACCTATGCAAAGAGTATAAGTTAAACTGCTGCGTTTACTACTAAGCGTACAAGTGAGTGACACAACGATGCTTAATAGCAGTACTAAAGCGGGCCACCAAATGCCCTTATTCTTTAGGAAAATCGGCACCTACGGTTGTTTCTTCCCAGGCATCGAAATCTCTTTGTAGTTCGTTCAATTTGTTACGTGCACCTTTTAGGGCGGCTGCGCCAAGTAATAAACGTAGTGGCGGTGTTTCGCTCTCTACGGCTTTAATAATCGCCTTGGCAGCTCTTACAGGATCGCCGGGTTGGTTGCCGCTGTAGCCGCGGATATTGTTTTTGTTTTGGCCGGCAGTTGTTGCATAATCATCGATAACGATCTTGCTGTTGTTGGCCGAACGACCAGCCCAATCGGTACGGAAACCACTTGGGGAGATTACTGTTACCTTTATACCCAACGGTGCAGTTTCCTTAGCAAGAGATTCAGAGAAACCATCAACCGCAAACTTGGTGGCATTATAAAAGCCTACCCCCGGAAAACCAACCAGACCACCGATAGATGCAACGTTTACGATGTGCCCGCTTCGTTGTTGGCGCATAATGGGCAACACTTCTTTTGTCATGTTGGCCAGGCCGAAAACATTTATTTCGAACATGCGCCTCACTTCATCTTCTTCGCTTTCTTCGATGGCGCCGAAGTAACCAATGCCGGCATTATTTACCAGCACATCTATGCGTCCAAACTTTTCTATAGCCTGTTGTACAGTGCTTTTAATGTCGTCAGCTTTTGTAACGTCGAGCTTTACTGCTATCGCCGTTTCAGCAAAACCTTCTACAATATCTTTTATCTCCCCGGGTTTGCGGGCTGTTACCACTACTTTATACCCCGCCTCTAAAGCGCTTTTTGCCAGTTCGCGTCCAAAGCCGGTTGAACAACCGGTTATTAACCATACTTTACTCATACTATTTGTTTTATAAATCTTTATTTACTGCTAATAAAATCGTTCCGCTATTAGTTACGGTATAATTTTAATTTTGTTTTGGGGCGAAGGTCTTGCTTTTACCGGTGCCATTAAAAAAAAGGTAAATAGTCTTTTCTGGAAGCAGGTTTATAATGAGGACTTTACAACTAGTTAGGGTTTACAACTATGCCCTTAAATTCTTGTGTGTATGCACTTTAATGCTTAGTACAGCTGGCTTGGTATGGCAATAAGACCGAATTGGCTTGATGCGTTTCGCCTGGTACACAATAGCCTGATGGTGTACTTATGCAATAATTTTTGTAGGGTGCTAGTATTAGGGGGCATGCTTATAATTGGTATAACTAATTGAGTAGAATAGAATTACTACAAGTACAAGTGACTGACACAACGATGCTTATTCGAAGCGTTTCAGTTATGTACAAAAAAATAACTTTAAAAATCCTCGGAGAGTTGGATAGCTTTAAAGATGTTTTAAGTATATGTTAATATACCTTTTAGTTTTTATACCTAAATTGGTGCTATATTCTGCTTAAACGCTAACCAAAAATAACTAAAATGAGGCCACCCATTGTTTGTATAGCATTGCTGCTATTGCTACAACCAACTATGCTTTGGGCCCAACGTAGTAACCTTGTTGAAATCAGGAACGACGAAAAGACTGCCGATAGCTTAAGAGGACTTCTACCGGTTCTTCCGGATGCAAAAGAAAAAGTTTTGGTTTACCAGCAACTCTGCTGGAATTACAAAAACACTAACCTCGACACTTCAAACTTTTACGCTGACAAAGGAATAGCATTAGCGCAAAAGATCGGTTTTAATAAGGCAGTTGCTGATATATTACGTTTTAAGGGAATTGCATCATGGAATTTTATGTACAGGAATGCTTCTTTCGATCTTAATACAGAAGCATTAAAAATCTCGAAGAAAATTGGTGATAAAACCGGCGAGGCTTTTAGTTACGACCGCTTTGGGGTTATGCATTATTACAAGAAGGAGTATGACAAAGCACTTGTTTTCTTTAAAAAATCGAACGACATTTTTAAAGAGATAAAGAACTACGAAGGTCTGGCCTATTCTTTCAGTCATTTAAATTGGTTATTCTCGGAAACTCGCGAGTATGACAAAGCACTTTCTTACGGGTTTAAGGCGCTGGCAGTAAGAAAACAGCTGAATGATGTATATGGAATGTCTACTTCCCTAAACGATATTGGGTTGGCTTATAAAGCAAAAGGCTTAGTAAATTCTGCAATAACCTATACAACCAAAGCTTTAGAAATTTCCCGGAAAATAAAAGATACGCAAAACGAGGCTGAGCAAGTACAAGACCTTGCAGATGTGTATTTTTTGCACAAAAATTATGCAGCTGCCCTTAGTTATGCTACTCTAGGATACAAGCTTGGTAATAGAAACAATAATGCAAGGCAATCAGCAGAATCGGCTAAAACAATAGCCGAGGTATCTACTATTAATAAGGACTACCCCAAGGCGTTGGCGTACACCAATATCTACCATTCTATTACAGACAGCCTATTTGGGGTGGAGACACAAAAGGCAATAATAGAGCACGAGATCAACTATAATTATGAAAAACAAAAACAGAAGCTACTTGCGCGGCAAAATCTTGTAAAGTTTATTTTAAGCCTATTGGTATTAATGGTCACTGTTATTGCTATCGTTATTTATCTGAGCAGGAGAAGAAAGGAAAAGGACAATCAACTCCTTACGCTAAAAAACGAGGAAATTGAAAATCAAAAGAGAGTGCTCAAAATGCAAACCCTCCAGTTGGAGCAATCCAACAAGATGAAGAATAAACTCTTCTCTATCATTTCCCACGATCTAAAAACACCATTTGCCAGTACTAGTATGGTATTTAAGCTGCTAAACGATGGTGTAGTTTCGGATGTTGAATTTAAAGAAATCTTACCAAGGGTTAGCAAAGAGTTCGAAACAACATCTGGTCTTATTGACGGCTTGTTATTGTGGGCAAAGAGCCAGATGGAAGGAACGATTTTAAAACTAGAAACCCTGGATATATACGCTCTTTCGAAGCAGCAAATAGAATTGTACAGGTTAACGACCCTGGAAAAAGGCATTAGTGTTTGCTACAACATTAGGCCCCAAACTTTAGTAACCGCTGATAAAGCAATGATAGAAATAGTGCTTAGAAACCTGCTGAGCAATGCCATTAAATTTTGTAGCTTTGGCGATACTATTAAAGTATCTACAACCCAGCATGAGGGAGAGATCGTAATAAGTGTTGAAGACACAGGTGTTGGCATGCCCCAAGAAAAAC
>JAQBNN010000197.1 GCA_028288505.1 Segetibacter sp.
AATCATAAGGCTCCGTCCCTTTCCTGACAGATAACGGCTTGCCTTCCTTAAATACCTTACCAAGTACTTCTTTCATAATAGTTCCAGTTTTAGTCTTTTAAACTGTAAACTATTTTAGGACAAGACATTCCATATGGATCTTTGACGAAGACAGGCTCTGTAAGCGATGCCATAATAAACTAAAGTTGAACCAAGCGTGGCAACGATGCTGCTATAACAACCCTAAGCTGGTAACAAAAGAAAGACACCGTTTATATTAAAGTCAAAAGCCTAAAATTTTTTTAAAAGGAACACAACGTTAATATTATGAATTGAACTTTCGTTTGCTTACTTTTCCCGGTAGAAAAGCCAGCTACAAATAGCCCCCACCTGAAAAGATAAAACCAAAAGCATTAGTTTTTTACTAAAATTGTTAGTGTTGATAACTTAATTGCCTTACCTTCACCCATTCAATAATTTTGATAAAAACAAACCCACATGAGCAACCCAGATAAACTCAAAGCGCTTAAACTTACCATTGACAAAATAGACAAAGACTTTGGCAAGGGCAGTGTGATGATGATGAATGAAAGAGCTGATAATGAAATTGAAGTAATATCAACCGGATCAATAGGACTAGACGTTGCACTTGGAATCGGAGGCTTACCTAAAGGGAGAATAGTTGAAATCTACGGACCAGAAAGTAGTGGTAAAACTACCATTGCTATACATGTAATTGCAGAAGCTCAGAAGAAGGGCGGCATGTGCGCTATAATAGATGCTGAGCACGCTTTCGACAGCAGCTATGCGCAAAAATTGGGCGTTGATGTTGACAACCTTTTAATCTCTCAACCCGATTATGGTGAGCAGGCTTTGGAAATTGCTGATCGTCTTATCTTATCTGGCGCTTTGGATGTAGTTGTAATTGACTCTGTTGCCGCTCTTGTACCTAAAAGTGAACTGGAAGGTGAAATGGGGGACAGCAAAATGGGCTTACAAGCACGTTTAATGAGCCAGGCTTTAAGAAAGCTGACAGCTACGATTAATAAAACAAACACCATCTGTATTTTCATTAACCAGTTACGCGAAAAAATTGGCGTAATGTTCGGTAACCCTGAAACTACCACCGGTGGTAATGCATTAAAATTTTATGCATCGGTGCGGTTAGATATTCGTCGCCAGGCACAAATTAAAGATGGTGATGAAGCAATTGGTAACCACGTAAAAGTTAAGGTAGTGAAGAATAAGGTAGCACCTCCTTTCCGTTCTGCTGAATTTGATATTATTTTTGGCGAAGGCATTAGTAAGATGGGCGAGATAATTGACATGGGTGTTGAGCTAGGCGTTATCCAAAAAAGCGGAAGCTGGTTTAGTTATGATGCTAATAAACTGGGACAAGGACGTGAAACCGTTAAGCAATTAATTACAGATAACCCTGAGCTAGCTACTGAGCTGGAAGCGAAAATCAGGGCTAAGATTGCAGAAGCTGCACTAGCATAAATTCATTTAGTTTCTTTAAAAAAAGCCACTTCGTTAAGTGGCTTTTTTTATTTATAGCAATTGTAATAATAGTACTCGTAATCCCAACTCAAACAAAGCGCCTAGGTTCTTAACCAACTTCCGTACTAAAAAGAGACCCTTTCGTCGTACGGAATGGTTTTTTACGTAAATTCTTTAAAATAGTTATTGTGGAAAAAGCTTTAATCATATTTGTAAGGAACCAGGAGCAGGGAAAAGTGAAAACTAGAATTGCAAAGGACCTTGGTGATGAAGAGACCTTAAAAGTATACCGCCACTTATTAAATTACACTCAGCAGGTATGCCTTGATGTGCATTGCAACAAATTCGTTTTTTATAGCGAATACATTAGACTAGCCGATATGTTTGATGACCAAGTTTACAGCAAGCATGTGCAGGAAGGCAACGACCTTGGCGAAAGAATGTTGAACGCCTTCAAAAAGGTATTTCACTATGGCTGCCACCAGGTTTGCATTGTCGGAAGTGACTGTTACGAGTTGGAACCACGCCATATTGAAGAGGCTTTTAATAAAATAAACGAAGCTGATGTTGTAATTGGACCAACCGAAGACGGAGGCTACTATTTACTTGGAATGAAAGAGTTACACCCCTTTGTATTCAACGAAAAAGCCTGGGGATCAGCCTCCATACTGGAAGACACAACTGAAGCTATCAACAAAAACGGGTTGAAGTACATTTTGCTCGAATCTTTAAATGATATTGATACAATAGACGACCTGGCCAAAACCAATATTCTTACCAGGCTTAGACAAGATGGAGATGAAGGAGGTTTTTCTGATACCGGCAGTAGTATTTCATAGCATCATCGTTGCGTCGCAATCACTTCATCTTCGAGTTAAAATGGCATCTTTCCGTAATTTGGCAAGTACTGACGAGGCGAGGATTCGTATGGTGCGGCGTGTGCCTTTGCTCTTGCAGGTTAGGGGAATAGAAATTCTTAAAGTACAAGTGAGTGACACAACGATGTTGAAGACCGAACAAATGCTGGAAACCAAAACTTACACCTCGCTTATTCCGTAAGTATAAACATTGCTTTGCAATTGCAATTATTCCTAATTTCCTTGCATGAACGGCGATGTTTTAATTAGGCCATGGAAAATTGAAGATGCAATGGAGCTGTCATCTATTGCAAATAATAAAAAGATCTGGCTTAATGTGAGGGATCGGTTTCCGCACCCTTACACAGTACAAAATGCTTTGGAATGGATTAATTACACGAGAAAGCAAACGCCATTACAAAACCTGGCAGTAATGTATAAAGGCGCACTGGCAGGGAGTGTAGGTGTAATCCCAAAAGAAGATGTTTACTGCAAGAGTATTGAGATTGGCTATTTTATTGGAGAACCTTTTTGGGGAAAAGGAATTGCAACTAGAGCAGTGGAATTATTGCTTGAGTATGTAAACGAAAAGTATGACGTAATACGAATAACCGCTGAGGTATTTGAACACAATACCCCAAGCATGAAAGTTTTGCAGAAAAATGGTTTTGTTTTGGAAGGAATTCGCAAACGGGCGGTTATTAAAAACAACGTGATAATGGACGACCATGTTTGGGTAAAGTTCACCAACTAGTTTTCTTATGAAACTGTTTGCTCCTTTTGTTGTAGTAGAAGACACGGATGCAAAGCTGCATCTTCGAGAAAACAAGTTTAGAAAGGGGGGTTCTTTTTTATCACACAAATACTTCCAATCCTTTTTTGCGGTACTTGTATACTTACTGTAATTTATCCATCGGAAAATTCAACCCAGAAATATATTATTTTCCTCCTGGTTACTTTGCCCATTGTAAGCTTCTTTCTTTTATAGCATACGTATAATATTGAAGTTATTATTACAAAGCAAGGTTTTGACATTTACTACAATTCGTTTTTTAAGCCAAAGGGTAAGTTCATTCCTACGAATACTATAGAACGGATAACGTGTAAGTTAAGGCGTGGCAAAG
>JAQBNN010000204.1 GCA_028288505.1 Segetibacter sp.
TTACTTCACCGCCGAGATGACTAGCCAATGGTCCCATATCAATTATATGATCCGCTTCACGCATCATTAACTCATCGTGCTCTACTACAACTACTGTGTTGCCAAGGTCTCTTAACTCTTTTAATACACCTATCAATCTTTCTGTATCACGGCTGTGGAGACCGATGGAAGGTTCATCAAGAATGTACAAAGAGTTAGTGAGGTTGCTGCCCAAACTTCTTGTTAGTTGAATTCGTTGGCTTTCACCCCCGCTTAATGAATTAGCCAGGCGGTTTAAAGTAAGATAACCTAGTCCAACATCTAGTAAAGTCTTTAGCCGATGGTGAACTTCTATCAGGATTCGTTTAGCTACCTGCCTGTCGTACTCGCTCAACTCTAATTGTTCGAACCAAACTTGCAGATCTCTTACAGGCATCTCGCATAGTTCACCAATATGCTTGCCTGCAACCTTTACATATAAAGCTTCTTTTCGAAGTCGGTATGCTTCGCATTCATGGCACTTTGTTCTGCCTCGGTAACGACTTAACATGACTCTGTACTGAACTTTATATAAGTTTTGCTCAACCTCTTTAAAAAAATCATCAATACCGTTTGCGTAGTTATTGCCTGTCCATAGAACTTTGTATTGCTCTTTTGTAAGATCGGCAATTGGGGTATGCACGTTAAAATTGAAATGCTTTGCTGCTCTTATAAAGTTATCCTTCCATAAACTCATCTTCTCGCCTTTCCACGGAGCAACAGCACCTTCATACACGCTTAATCTTTTGTCGGGGATAACAAGGTCTTCATCTATGCCGAGGACTTGTCCAAATCCTTCGCAAACAGGACAAGCGCCGAATGGATTATTAAATGAAAATAAGTTAGGCACGGGTTCTTCAAATTGAATTCCATCCAACTCAAACTTATTGCTGAAGTGTAACAACTTCTCTTTATCAACTTCAAGGTACATTTCACCTTCGCCCTCGTAGAAAGAGGTGCCAATACTATCGCTTAACCTGTGAACGTCTTCTTCATCAAACTCTTTAGCAACTATCCTGTCAACAAGAATGAAGGAAGAAGGTTTTCCATCTTTAACTACCGCATTAGCTTTTTCTACTTTTGCCAACAGCTCTTCGTCATTCAATTCAAGCAAGTCTTCAAGGCGCACTGTTTCCCCATCAATATACATCCTGCTGAAGCCTTTCTGCATAAGTATATTTAACTCTTCTCTTACCTGCCTGTTAGCATGTTGCTTAAATACAGCTAATATTAAAACTCTTGCACCTGGTTGTAATTGTTTTACTGCATTTATCACATCTGCTACATCATCTTTTTTTACTTCTCGTCCACTGATTGGCGATATCGTTTTACCAGCCCTTGCAAACAACAGTCTCAGGTAGTCGTACAACTCTGTCATACTACCAACAGTGCTGCGAGGTGTACGTGTAATAACTTTTTGTTCTATCGCAATTGCGGGACATAAGCCTTTTATGAAATCAACATCAGGCTTATTCATGCGCGCCATAAATTGCCTTGCATAAGCGCTAAGGCTTTCTGCATACCTGCGTTGTCCTTCTGCAAATAAAGTATCTATAGTAAGTGACGATTTACCTGAGCCCGATACACCTGTTACCACAATCAACTTGTTCCGCGGAAACTCAACTGTAATATTTTTTAGATTATGTGTGCGGGCACCTTTTACTATTATGTTATTATTCGAACCAACGTTTTTTTTAACTCCAACCTGATCCTTCTTTATTTTATTGTTTGGCATATCATGCAAAATTAATTGTTTTATATCCGTTGTTGCTGCTAGGGAAATACCTAGCCCTTTTAATTACTACTGGTTTTTAAAACCCTCTACACGTAAAGGTTTGAACCACTTATTCTTAGTTTTCTCCTAATGGGAAATATTAAATTTTTTTTTGAAAGGTGACTGATAGGGATATGCTTTAAGCTTTCGCGACTACACTTAGTCGTTAACATTCTTTTATTTCACATTCGTTAGCAGCTATGCTTCTTTTAACAACAAAAGTTGAACGAGCAAGGTTGATAATAAATCCAAAAATCAATATCATTATTTTATCCATAATCCTAACCGAAAAACCAACATCATGACAACCCAAAATCCTGCAACGGATACCCAACTGGTTATTGCGTTCCAAAATGGAAACAGTGAAGCACTTGAAGTTCTTGTTCATCGATATAAGGATAAGTTGTTCTCGTCAATTTTATTTCTTGTTAAGGATAAGTTTCTTGCAGAGGACATGTTCCAGGACGTCTTTATTAAGATAATCGATACCATCAGGAACAATCGCTATACGGAAGAAGGTAAGTTTCTACCTTGGGCCATGCGTATTGCTCACAACCTTTGTGTCGATCATTTTCGCAAAGTAAAGCGCACACCCGCCATTAGAACTAGTGATGACAGAGACATTTTTGAAGTACTTAACATGGTTGAAGATGGTGCAGATAAAAAGATGATGCAGGGCGAAAGCCATGACAGGATCAGGGTTATGTTAGACCTGCTTCCTGAAGAGCAACGCGAAGTAATTGTATTGCGCCATTATGCTGACATGAGTTTCAAAGAAATCTCTGTGATGACCAACTGCAGCATCAACACCGCTTTAGGTCGTATGCGTTATGGCCTTATTAACATGAGAAAAATTTTAACCGAAAAACAAATAGCTTTGTAAAACTTTACACCCCCTTAATATAAGTAAACAGAAACCTCCTTTAACCAGGAGGTTTTCTAATTTATACTCATTATTGTTCAGGCATTTATTCTATACTCAACATCCTTGCGTCGCACTCTTGTACTATATTTTCTTTATTGTTCTTGGGTTCCCTTATGCGAGAGCCCTCAACAGTTGAAAGTGAAGACTTAAAATATGAAAACACCTTTCAGTATTATTTCAGTAAAGAATTTACCAGTACAAGTGAGTGACACAACGATGTTGATAAGGGTTACTTAAGCTGGTTACAAAATAATTAAGCACTAATAAGCGCTAAGCAAAAGGGCTGAACATTTCCTATTTAACTCTTCCTCCTCTTCTCAAATTCTGCTTTTACATTATGCAGATGCGCCAAGAACTTTTTCTTGGTAACATAACCTACTTGTTCATTACTTAAGGGCTGCTGGTTATGATCTAAAAACATGTATAACGGCTGTGCATTTAAGCCAAACTTCGTTACTTCATAATCAAGATTCTTCCCCCCAACTGTTGTTATTTTTTCGCCTTTCGCATTTGTGTATTGCTCAGCAAAAGGAAGATCTCTCGTTTCATCAACGTACAGGCTAATAAGAACAAAGTCATTTTTTAAGAGGTTTAATACTTCTGGATCGGCCCATACTTCGGCTTCCATTTCTCGGCAATTAGCACAAGTGTGTCCTGTAAAATCAAGCATTATGGGCTTGTTTAATGCCTTAGCTGCAGCTATGCCTTCATCAAGATCGAAGTAAGCGGTTAGGCCGTAAGGAACATGTAATATGTCAGTATGTTTTTGAGGAGGCATTGCTGCATTGCTGCTATTATTTGAAGTGTGGCCTCCGCCATTTTTCTTAAGATCTTCGATCTGGTATTTTAAGTCGTGCAGGTTAAAATCCTGCGTACTCTGGTGCGGCAACCAACCACCAATTGCTTTTAAAGGAGCGCCCCATAAACCAGGGAACAGGTACAGGGCGAAAGTGAACGAAGCGATAGCTAAAAACAAACGCGGAACACTTATATAAGGCAAGTCGCTGTCGTGGCTAAACTTAAGCTTGCCTAAAAGATAAAAACCGAGCAAAGCAAATATTACAATCCAAAGAATTAAGAAGATCTCGCGATCTAATAAACGCCAGTGATAGGAGAGATCGACGTTTGATAAGAACTTAAGAGCAAGCGCCAATTCGATAAATCCAAAAGTAACTTTTACTGTATTTAACCAACCGCCACTCTTTGGTAAACTACCCAACATCGACGGGAAGAATGCAAACAGTGAAAAGGGTAGAGCGAGGCCTAAACCAAAGCCAAACATGCCAATTACGGGAGCAAAGCTTACACCTTTGGTAGATGTTTCTCCAAGCAAAGTTCCTACTATTGGGCCAGTGCAGGAGAAGCTTACAATTACCAATGTAAGCGCCATAAAGAAGATACCTGCTAGGCCGCCTTTACCTGCTTTTTCATCTGCTTTATTGGCCCAACTGTTAGGCAGCGAAATTTCGAAAGCGCCAAAAAAAGAAATCGCAAAAATGATAAAGATTACAAAGAATAAAAGATTAGATATTGGGTGGGTGGATATTTTATAAAGTATCGTATCACCAAAGATCATTACAAGAACGATTGTTGGGATGGTATAAATAAGAATGATAGAAAGCGAGTACCACGTAGCATTACGCAAACCTTCCAACCTCGATTTACTTCTCTTTAAAAAGAAGCTTACTGTTACCGGAACTAAAGGAAATACACAGGGAGTTAGTACAGCCAGTAAACCTGCAACAAGACAAAGTAAAAAAACAGAGAGTAGCGTCTCTTCTTTCTTGTTGGCATTTATCGTTTGTAATTTTACTGCTTCCAGGGATTCAACCTGTACGCCAAAGCTTTCTTCACCGTTTTCAAAAGCATCGCCAACTTTTGCCAAATAAGCTACAGAACCTTTTATTACTGCACTATCATTGGAAAGTACGTTTAGCTTCTGCTTCCATACCACGCTATCTGTAAAATAACGGGCTTCAATTCCGCCTGTAGTGCTGTCATTTAAAGTTTTGAGATTGCCAATTTCAACAATGCTATCCCTGATGTATTTAGTAACTGAAGTGTCAAACACTATAGAGGAAATAAAAGGATCATCAGGTGTTTTTTTAATCGCAGAAAACAATTGAGCACCGCTGTTAATGGATGCTTTAATTATTAAGTAAGCATCTCCCTTATCTTCACGAATGGCTGAAAAATTAAACTGCACAGGTTTTGCGACCTGTGCAGTAATATTTTGAAGGGTAAAAAAGGCAACTAAAAATAGAAATACCTTAAAGAATTTATTCATCCTGTTTGGTTGTTATAACAAAGAAACATTAAAGGTTTTCTTAGTTGGCGGAAGACATTGTTCATCATTACAAGTCATGTATTCAACTGTTACATTCACGTTCGTTTTCATCTTTCCTTTCACCTTTACAGTTTGTACAAAGTCAACTTTATCACCGTAGTATTTTACTTTAGTATCAAAGTTCTTGTCGTATTCTACTTTTAGTTTACCTACTTCTTTTACATCACCCTGAAATGATACAAGTGGATTGTTTGTAAACTTAACCTTAGTGGGCAAAGGACCACCTTGACCAGTATTTTGAGAATAGATATGCCATGGTTTTGGAAGGCTGGCTGTTAAAGTAACTTCATACACCTCGCCTTTCTTTTTACTTGTTGTACTCCATTTAACCGGATCTTTTATTTGACCAAAAGATGCAAAAGAAAATGCTACACAAATAACAAACGATATAATTGAACGCATAAATAAGTGCTTTATATATTAAACGATTTTTTGTCCTGCTTAGTTTTGTTCCACTGTTAATTCAAGCCCAATTGTTCGAACACTTTAAGTCCGTCTACGTTTCCTAACAAAGGAGAAACGGCTCTTTCGGGGTGGGGCATCATCCCAAATACGTTGCCCTCTTTATTCCTAATGCCAGCAATGTTTCTGCAAGCGCCATTTGGGTTACAAAACTCAGTCATCATGGCATCTTTGCTACAATAGCGATAAATAATTTGGTTGTTCTTTTCAAGTTCTTCTAAAATTTCATCACTTGCAAAGTAGCGTCCTTCGCCATGGGCAATGGGTATTTGCAACGAAACTTCATCTGCTCCCTTAATAAAAACGTTTTTACAAATAAATTGTTGATTTGCATTTTGTAATAATACCCCTGGCAGCAGTTGGCTTTCGCATAAAATCTGGAAGCCGTTGCACACACCAAGCACTTTACCGCCCCTGTTTGCAAACTCTATTACACTTTGCATCATGGGGCTAAAACGTGCAATAGCACCGCAGCGTAGGTAATCACCAAACGAAAATCCGCCGGGAAGTACAATGCAATCATCAGTGGAAAACATACTAACGTCTTTGTCTTTATGCCAAAGCATCACTACTTCTTTTTGCAAGTGATTTTGCAATGCGTCCTGCATATCGTGGTCGCAATTAGAGCCGGGGAAAACAACTATTCCAAATTTCATGAGAGAAGTTTTAAAAGCGCTTAAAGGGCAAAAATAACCTGTGAAAACTAAAAACTGTTGTAATTTTTAAAGCTTCCTAAATAGCGAGGTTACTACAAGCATTACTGGTTATTTTTATTTTGTTACCAGCCATAGTAACATAGATGTAACTTCCGTTGCGTCGCACTCTTCAGCAGTATATTTCTTTGGGGAGCAAAGGCTCAATTAATACAAGGCTGTAGTGTTTCGTTCAGTAAAGACGAACGGTACAAGAGTGCGACGCAACTATGTTTAATAGTAGCAAATAGCCAGGCTCAAAAATATTTTCCGAGGAACTAATAGTAGGTTTAATAAAAGTGGATCAACTGCTACCTTAAAGGTGAACATGCTGAAGCTACTTACTTCTTAACCAGTTGCCATGTATTAATAATGGCTATTGCAAGCAGGCACCAAAACATTAGGGCGGGAATTGTTTTCTTTTTGGGGCCTATAAAACCTTTTGCAATAAAAGGTGCAATGGGTACTATCCAAAGTAATACACTATCGATGTTGGCGTTTTTACTTACAAAGGGTAACGGCAGCAGTAGCAACAACATTACTAGCAAAACCATCCAGCTTTTTCTTATTTGTATTAATACGCGCCGGCTTTGATCTTGCCAGTGATAGATGCCCATTAAGATGAACAGTACCAGCACGCCCATTGTAACAAAAAACATTATGGTGGTTTGCGGAGCAGGAAGATTGAATTGCCACTCGGGTATGTATTGTTGCAACCTCTGCATTCGATTAGTAAGAAATAGGATGGAAAACAAAAAATAAAAAGGGGCAAGCACACCCATAAATAAGATGACCAGTTCGTTTAGCTTAAAGGGTCGTAACACCAGCCAGGCAAACAAGGCAACTAAAATAAGTAGGGTAGATGGATGATAGAGAATAATGCTACAACCTATTAAAAGACCAATATTGAATAAAAGTGCTTTTGGATTATGTGAACTGTATAACTTAAGGATCTTCCCGAAAAGCCATATGAGCATGAAGTTGCTTATAAGGGCAGGAGTAATGTTGCTCCACTCACTAAAAAGACCAGTGAGTAAAATAAAAACCATCGCTGTTAGGTAATTAGTTCTTAAAAACATGCGATGATCGGTAAATAAATAATTTAACCAAAATGCCTGCACCAATACCAGCACATGATAGGTTAAGATAATAGCGGACGGATGAAGAATTTGAAAGTAATGCCGCAGTGCAAGCGACAAAAGACCATCTTCTTCTGCTGCAATTACAACCGGTGGCTGTATAAAAAAGTGGCTATGTACAACTATACTTAAAACGAAGAGCCATACAACCACTGCTGGCGATCTGTCTTTATAAAGGGAAACCACGCTGGTTTAAACTATTTGTTGCTATAAATCAATACGTGCAAAGCAAAGATAATTTCTGTAGATGCATGGAAAAATCATTTGACGGATACCTATTTGTTTGCCGTAGCGGGGCATAAAGTCGTAGCCCTGGTCTAAATTCTTGATAGTTGGATTACGGGTAATTTGCCCCGAAGGCGTAATACTTTGATCGGTTAATAATTGTAATCTTTTTTCCTGCTGGTTAAATAAAAAGTGAAGCTGGTCGCCTGTATTTAAAACTTGGTAACTAATAAATGCATCTGTCTGATCGTCGTATTGGTTCTTGTTAAGTACATTGCTCCAGTCGATCTTGCCAGTGCTATCAAAAGAAAAAACGGCAATACTTTGGGCATAATATCGGTTGCCCTGCATAAAGCTATTGTTTCTAAAATAGGGGTACCCGTAGCCACCCATGCTGTATGGGTTAAAATAATAGTAGTCCATTGGCCTTAAAAAAGGAGAGCCGTATAAGAAGTTGTATCGGTTGAAGCCTCCACCGCGGCTGGTGGTATAGAAAGATTCTGCTGCTACTAAAAAGCCGCCATCTCTCCTTATAATCAAATTTTGCAAAAAGTAGTCGTTGAAGGCGCTCTTCAAAGAATTTTGGCCTTTTGCATCATTCCTTAGATCCTCGTTAAAAACATTAAGTGTTATTTTTTTAGTAGCCTTCGCTTGTTTGTCCCAGACAGCAGCATATAGTCCTTCTATATTGCCTACACGTGTTTTACTATAAAAAGAAGTTAGGATGTAATTGCGGTTAAAGTTGTCTACCTTAATCTTAAAGTCGTCGAGAAATACCTTTTGCAAATCGACCTGGTATTCGTTAGCCTCATCATTTTCTACGTTTTTGGTAATAAGGAAAACTTCGTTAATATTATCAGTCTGGTAGTTTTGTACTGCTCGGGCAAATACAAAGTTTCCTTCATTGTCTAATTGAAACTCGGTTAAAAAGTCGTTTCTGCCCGGCATAGCTATACTTGAATAGCTTTTTTTGAGCAGTTTCAAATCCTTATCGAACAAACTGGTGGTTAACAGGTGTCTGTCATCGTTCTTACTATTGATCTTAAATATGCCAATGCGCTGTTTGTCTTCACTATTAATAAGTGAATAAATTTTATTACTTGCCCAAAAAGATATTTCTGTCGTATCTATTGTTACAGGGTTGCCAATAATTTTTGCTTTCGAATCTAATTTAGCAGCCATGCAATACACAATGTTTTTCTTTTGGTATTGGTAAAACATGTAACAGAAGTCGGGATAAGCCAGGAAATCAGCATTGATAGTTCGGTCAGGTAAAAAATCAACTTTTACCTTATCGATCTCCTTCATGTTCATATCATAAACACTAATTGCATGATTGTCGCGAAGGTTCTTATAAATAAGAATGTTGTTATTAATCTTTCCTACTATTTCGAAATTTGTTTGACGTTGATCGTACTTATCTGGTTCG
Organism: Segetibacter sp.; assembly: GCA_028288505.1. Classification (GTDB taxonomy): domain Bacteria; phylum Bacteroidota; class Bacteroidia; order Chitinophagales; family Chitinophagaceae; genus Segetibacter. Next base: position 9,012 of record JAQBNN010000204.1, read on the forward strand.
GTATAAATAACACGCTGACCAAATACTGAATAAGAAGTAAAAGCAATCATTAGCAGAGCAACAAGTCTTTTCATATTAGCGCTAATATTTTTTGAAGAGGGAACAAATGTAGTATATGAATTTCCATAAGTTTTCTTAATACTGATAATCTTAACCCCTTAAAGATTATGCCTGAAAATCGATTAATAGTAAAAAGGTCGCATTAATTTTTGAGAACTGTAATTACACTTACTTTTGTCAATTATTTTAAATAGAACAACTACAATAGTGTGGGTAAGCACAAAAATATAAATAAGGTAACCAAAGCAGGTCTTCTAATCGCTCTAGGAATAATTTACGGCGACATCGGTACATCTCCTCTTTACGTTTTTAATGCTGTAATAGGAGGAAGACTTATTTCAGCAGACCTTATATTAG